>DAIDBG010000275.1 GCA_027310225.1 bacterium
CCCATCGCCGGTCGCTCAACAAGGTTTCCAGGCAGATCGACGAGCACGACGTGGACTGGAACATGGTGTTCGCACTGCGGCTGGCGGCGCTCTTCCATCGCAGCCGGGCCAACGTGTCGCTGCCGCCGCTGCAAGTGAAGCGCCAGGGCAGGAAGCTCAGGCTCACGCTCGATCCCGGCTGGCTGGCGCGCAACCCGCTCACCGTCACCGCGCTCGCCGACGAGGTCGGGGAGTGGGACGAAATCGGCTTCGAGCTCAAGATTCCCGGGCTCGATGAGCTGGAGCGAAGCTCCGAGCCCGCGCTCGCGGGCTAGGTTTCCCAAGGCCTGACGCCGAGCGCCGCTCCCGCTACCAATGCAGCGCGCGAAACTGGGCGGTCTTCTTGCGCTGGTGATGCTGCATCCGGGCGATCATCACCCCGAACGCATGGCTGCCCGCGCCGTGCACGATGATCTCGGGCAGGTTCCTGACGGCGGCGCGCGTTTCGATCTTGGCGATGATGCCGAGGTCGGAGCGCCCGCGCTGCGCGAGCGCCTGCGTGAGCGCGTCCATGTCGGCGGCCGAGCGCACGAACGAGAAACCGATGATGTCCGCATGGCGCACGGCAAAGTCGAGGTCGGCGAGGTCGGCCTCGCCGAGCGCGGGCAGGAGCAGCTCGCCGTCGGGAAAATCGAGTCCCTTGCCCGGACCGATGCGTTCGCCGCCGGGGCGGGCGTGCGTCACGCGCAGCCATGCGCCATGCTCGTCGAGCGCTTCGACCACCGTTCCGATCTTGCCCTCGTCAATCCAGACGTGATGGCCGACCTTGAGCGCCAAGAACACCCGCGGCTCGCTGCACGGGATGTGCGCCGGCGCGATTGTCCTGCCGCGCCGGTTCACGCGCTTCGGCTCCCCCGGCGCCTGCCCGTCATCTGCTTGAGCGCGTGGATCACCGCGTCGAGTGATGCCATGACGTGGCCTTCGCAGCGCTCCAGCAGCCCGCGTATGCCGGCGATACTGCCCTGCCAGCCCCGCTCCGGGAGCGGGGCGCGCGCGGGCTGCCGCCGCGGGCGTGCGCGGGTGGCAACGGCCGGGGCCTCGCCGCGGGAATCTCCCTTGCGGCTCACCGATCAACCCTCTTGCTTGACGCGCTTGAGCGCCGCCTCCACCGCCCGGGTGAGGGTCCGCAAGACCTTGACCCGCGCGTAATACTTGTTATTGGCCTCGACCAGCGTCCACGGCGCGATCGAGGTCGAGGTGCGGTCCACCATGTCGCACACCGCCCGCTCGTAGGCGTCCCATTTCTTGCGGTTGCGCCAGTCTTCCTCGGTGATCTTGAAGCGCTTGAACGCGACTTTCTCGCGCAGCTTGAAGCGCTTCATCTGCTCCTCCTTGCTGATCGCGAGCCAGAACTTCACGACGACGATGTTGTGGCGCGTCAGCGCCTGCTCGAAATCGTTGATCTCCTTGTAAGCGCGCATCCAGTCCGGCTCCTTGCAGAAGCCCTCCACGCGCTCCACCAGCACGCGCCCGTACCAGGAGCGGTCGAAGATCGTGAAGCGGCCGCGCCGCGGGATATGGCGCCAGAACCGCCACAGATAGGGCTGTGCGCGCTCCTCCTCGGTCGGCGCCGCCACCGAGACATTGAAATAGCTGCGCGCGTCGAGCGCCTGCGTGACGCGCCGGATGGCGCCGCCCTTGCCCGCCGCGTCGTTGCCCTCGAACACCGCGACCACCGAGATCCGCCTGAAGCGCGGATGCCGCGCCGCGAGGTTGAGCCGGCCCTGCCATTTCTCGAGTTCCTTCTGGTACCGGTCCCTGGTCATCGGCTGATCGAGCTCGAGCGAGTTGATCACGTCGCGGCGGTCAATCGCTTCCGGCATGGGCGGGTTCTTGTCGGGCAGGCGCTCGACCGGCTTTTCGTCCAGCCGCTCGCGCATCGCGGCGAGCAGGTGCCGCCCGACGGAGAGCGCGCGGTAAAGGGGATCGGCGCCGGGGATCACGATCCACGGCGCCTCGCCGGTGGAAGTCCGGCGCAGGAACGGCTCGCAGATTCTCACGAACTTCTTGTAGAGCTTGAAATACTTCCACTCCAGATCGGTCACCTTCCAGCGCGTCCTGGGATCCCTCTCCAGCGCTTTCAGGCGGGCTTTCTGCTGGCCCCGGGAAAGATGAAACCAGTACTTGAGCAGCAGCACCCCCTCGTCGCTCAGCATCTTCTCGAAACGCAGGATTTCGGCGATGTGCTGCGAGAACTCGGCCTCGCCGATCTCGCCCCGCACGCGCGCGACAACAGGATAGGTGTGCCACGCGCCGAAGAACACGCCGATCCTGCCCTTGGGCGGCAGCGCGCGCCAGAAGCGCCAAAGCGGCGGGCGCTCGCGCTCCTCGTCCGACCGTTCGGGGAAAGCGTGGGTGTAGATATGGCGCGGGTCCATCCACTCGTTGAGCAGATTGACCGTTTCCCCCTTGCCCGCCCCCTCCACTCCGGCGATCAGGATCAGTACCGGGAAGCGGCCGTTTACCTTGAGGTCGTACTGGGCGTTGAGCAGCGCTTCCCGCAACTTCGGCTCCCCCCTGCGGTACGTCGCTTTGTCTATTTTGTGCTCGAGCTCCGCTGACTCAAACATTTTTTCCGCCCCTAGCAGCTTGTCGGGCTTTCGCTGTTCCGACAAGCTGCTAAATGGAAAGACGGGTTAAAGCGGATGGGTGTCATCCGGAATGGCTCTGGTACGTTAGGCAAGCAGGACGCGTTGATTGTGAGGCATGGCCAATGAGCCGATTCGTACAGGTTGACCGGGAGACTGCG
>DAIDBG010000286.1 GCA_027310225.1 bacterium
CGACGACGTCTCGCGCACGCTGCAGTACCAGCAGGCGATTGCGGCGTTCGAAGCGAAGGACCGCGCCGCCCGCCCGTGGCTGTGGTTCAATCAGGCCTGACGGCCTTATCGAGATTCAGGGAGATCGAATGCTGGAAAAGCGCGCAGTGACGAGCGTTCCCGTCCATGACCTGCTGGCGCGGCGCTGGAGCCCGCGTGCCTACGATCCCAAGCGGCCGGTCACGCGCGAGCAGCTGATGGTGCTGCTGGAAGCCGCGCGCTGGGCGCCCTCGTGCAACGGCGACGAGCCGTGGCGCTACCTGATCTGGGAGAAGGCACGCGATCCGCAGGGCTGGCAGAAGGCATTTGACTGTCTCTCGGACGGCAACAAGAAGTGGGTGAAGAACGTGCCGCTGCTGATGCTCTCGTGCGCCGGCTCGATCTTCCAGCACAACGGGAAGCCCAACCGCTGGACGCAGCACGACACTGGCGCGGCGAGCGTCTCCATGGCGTTGCAGGCGGTGGCGCTCGGACTCGTCGTGCACCAGATGGGCGGCTTCGACATGGAGAAGGCGCGCGCGGCATTCGCGATTCCCGCCGAGTACACGCCGATGGCGATGATCGCCGTGGGCTGCCAGGCGGGGCCCGAGACGATTGACGCCGAGGAGGTCAGAAAAAAGGAGCTTGCCCCGCGCGCAAGGAAGCCGCTTGGCGAGCGCTTCTTCGAAGGCGGCTGGGGGAACGCGTTCGGCGCGTGACCCGACGCCGGGCCGCTGTCCCGGCACGGGCCGGCTTCAGCGCGTAAAGATCGCTTCCGGGCGCCCCTCCAGGGCGGCTTCGAGCGTGATCCACGGCAGGATCGCGCAGCGCACACGAGCGGGGTAGGCGCGCACCGTGGCGAGCACGGCGCGGTGCGCCGCATTGCCGCCGGCGGAAGCGGGCTCGGCGCGCGCCGCCAGCAGATCGGCGAACGCGCGCAGCACGGCCCTCGCCTCGGACGCGTTCAGGCCTTTCACGCTCTCCGTCATGACCGAGGCCGAGGCCATCGAGATGCCGCAGCACGTGCAGAGAAACGTGACTTCTTCGAGCCGCTCCAGCTCGATCCTGAGATAGACGGTCATCTCGTCCCCGCACAGCGGGTTGGAGCCCGCAGCCTTCCGGTTCGCATCGTCGAGCGCCCCGTAATTCCTGGCGTTCTTGATGTGATCCATGATCAGCTCGTCGTACAGCTTCAGATCTGCCATTCAGGCGGCTCCTGGAATCCGTGCGGCCCGCGCCGCACGATATATTCGAGCGGCTGCGGGGCGGGTTGGTTGCGCTTCTTGCGGTCCCCCGGGCCTTCCCGCACCGGAGCACGGCGGGAGTTTTACCTGGACAGCGCCTCGTCGAGCGCCGCCACCAGCGGCCCGAGCTTGGGCGGACGCGGTTCCAGGCCCACGGTGACGCCGAACTTCTTCAGTGCGTCCGACGATACCGGCCCGATCGAGGCGATCAGCGTGCGGTTGAGGCCCTCGCGCAGCGCCTGCGCGCGGCCGAGCTTTTCCGCCACGGCGAACAGGTTATAGACCTGCGCGGCGTTGGTGACCGTCACGGCGTCAATCCGCCGGCGCTCCAGCGCGTCCAGCAGGGCGACGAGCGGCCGGGTGTCCTCCGGCAATGACCAGCGGTAAGTCGGTATCTCGACGACCCGCGCGCCGCGCGCCGTCAACGCCTCTACCAGCTCAAGGTTGGAGACGCCGTAACGCTGCACGACCGCCCGTTCTCCGCTCAACGGGACCGCGCGCAGGGCATCGAGCACCTGCACGGTGGTGAACGGCTCGGCGGCGCTGAGATCAATGCGCACGCCGCGTGAACGCAGCGCCGCGGTCGGCTTGGGACCGCGCACGACGACCGTCATCCCGGCGAGCAGGGCCTGGAGCTTTTCGGTGAGCCCGAGCGCGTCCGTCGCGCGGAACAGGGCATGGGTGCCGACGCCGGTCTGGAACACGGCGATCTTCGCGGGGTGTTGCGCGAGCTCGCCGAGGAGCTTCCCGATGTAGGCGTGGTCCACATCGGGAACCTCGGCCAGCGCCGGCGCGTGGAACGGCCGGCCGCCGCGCTTGCCGACGAGATCGGCGAGTTGCTCGCCGAGCCGGCTTTCAAGGATGGCGATGGTCTTGTCCCGCATCGGGTCGGTGAAATCGCGGGTTGGGCGCGCAGGCTAGCCTTGATTATTCACAAACACAGGATGCTTCGACGATACCTGACTGTTTTCCTGGAAAACGCCTGCCCGCCGGGCGGCAGCGAGGCCCGGGCGCCGGCTCCTGCTACACGACCAGGTTCGTCTCCGCAGTGGTGCCCGAGGGGACGGCGTCGGGAACGGCCTCGTTCAGGAAATTGAACTCGAGCTTGGTGCCGACCGGGTCGTGCAGGAACACCTGGTAGCCCGCGTTCGGGATGTTCTGCTCCTCGAACCTGACACCGAGCTGCTTGAGGTGCCTGCGGAAATCCGCCGCGCCGGAAGCCTTGAACGCGACGTGGTCCACGCTGCCGCTGTGCCGGTCGCTCTTCACGACGTAGCCTTCCGGAAAGCGCGCGGACACGTGGACGATGGGATCGCTGCCGTCGTAGAGCCAGACGCCGCCGAACTTGAAGTCGGGCCGGTAGCCCGTCTTCAGCCCGAGCACGTCGCCGTAGAACTTCTCGATCGCCGGCAGGTCGCTCTTCGAGCAGCGGATGTTCAGATGCAGGAAGCCCTGGAATTTCATGGTCGTCCTCCTGGACAGCAAACCTACTGGCCAAAATGCTACCACAAAAGGCTACAGCCGCAGAGAACACAGAGATACGGAAAACCTCTCACCGCGGAGGACGCAGAGGACGCGGAGGAAAATCAAGAACAATAATTAACCGCCAAGACGCCAAGAAGAACAATAATGAAACCACACAGAGGAACACAGATAAACACAGATCCGGTTAAGAACGATCAGCCACAGAGAACACAGAGAAAAATACTTGGACAGGATTTACAGGAATGAAACCAATGCCGGACGCCGTTGCTCGCAATTCCTGGTGACTTGTCTATACCAGTGGTGATTTCTCGCTACCGGTATATACTTTTCCTCACAATCCAGCCGTCAACTAATTACAAGTTGGCCGTCGCGGGCGATCCGGGCAGGTGACAAGGGAAAGTGGTTCGGAGCGCAGAGGTTTCGGGATGGGGTGAACGATGAGCGTTGAACGCCAAACACCCAAGATCGCGTGCTTACCGAACGGTCCGTACTACTTGCTCGCCGATATGACACCAACGGCAGTGCCCAATTTGTGCCGCGCTAATGGCGAGGCATGCGTAACTGTTCGAGGAGTAGCCCTCTGCCGCTGTGGGGGCTCCAAGAACAAGCCGTTCTGCGACGGAACGCATGGAGTCAACCGGTTCACCGATCAGAGGATCGCTGACGACAGCCAAAATCACCGTTTCAGTTACGTCGGCAAGCGGATCACTATCCACGACAACCGTAGCATTTGTGCTCACGCGGGGTTGTGCACCGACCGTCTTAAATCGGTGTTCCGGATGGGTCAAGAACCTTGGATCGACGCAGATGGGGCAAGTGCAGAAGAGATCATTGAAACAGTGAAGAAATGCCCGTCCGGTGCACTCAGCTATTCGGTCGACAACATCGAATACCGTGATCGGGACCGCGAGCCAATGGTAACGGTAACGGACGATGGCCCTTACGCAATCACAGGCGGAATCGAACTGATCGGGGTGACATTCGGCGAGGGTGCGTCGAAAGAGCATTACACTCTATGCCGGTGCGGCGCCTCAAAGAACAAGCCGTTTTGCGATGGGTCCCATTGGAATGTTGGCTTCCGAGACGCTGCGCGCTGATGTGCTGTGTTGCTAGTTTATGAGAAGCGACGCCCAACCAGCCGTTGAACCGGAGCGCCCAACAGGGTCGCTGCGCTCGCTGTTGGGTCCCTTCGTCGCTTCGCTCCTCCGATATCCGATAAACCGGGTCAGTGTAAGTTTTCCATCGAAAAGTTACACTGATAATCCTCTTTAATCCCTCTTTAATCCTTTTTAATCAAAGTAAAATACGGTCGTCCTTTAAACAACAAGGAGGCCCAGGAATATGTCCGGAGCGGCTCACGGCCATATCGACCCGTCAAACAGAAAGATCGCGCTGCTGATCGCCGTGCTGGCCGCGGCGCTTGCGTTTTCCGAAACGCTGGGCAAGAGCGCGCAGACCTCGGCGATCAGCTACAACATCGAAGCGTCCAATCTGTGGGCATTCTTCCAGGCGAAGACGATCCGCGCCACCACGCTGCGCACCGCGGCGGAGGCGCTCGATCTCGCGCGCGAGCAGGACCTGCGGGCGAAGGCGGCGCTGGAAAAGCGCATCGCGGAATGGCGCAAGACCGCGGCGCGCTACGAATCCGAGCCGGAGACGCAGGAAGGCCGCAAGGAGCTTTCCGCGCGCGCCAAGGCGGTGGAGAAGAAGCGCGACCTCGCGCTTGCGGCCTATCAGCAGTATGAAGTCGGCTCCGGGGCGTTGCAGCTCGCGATCGTGCTCGCCACTGCCAACGTCATCACCGGCGCGGCGTTCCTGCTGTGGGGCTCGTTCGGCCTCGGTGCGGTCGGCGTGGCTTTCAGCCTGATCGGCCTGCTGGCGCCGACCGTGGTGCGGCTGTTCTGAAGCTAAGGTTTCTGCTGCGCGACCGGGCCGGGGGCGAACCCCTGCCAGCCGCCGCCCAGCGCCCTGACGAGGTCGGCCACCGCGGCGCGCCGGGCGCGCAGCGCATCAATCCGGTTCAGCTCGGCGGCGAGCAGGTTGCGCTCCGCATCGAGCACCTCGAGCTGGCTCGCGAGCCCGTTGTCGTAGCGGATGCGGGCGAGCCGGAGGGCCTCGGTGAGCGCCGTCACGCGGGCGCCCTCGGCCTCGTGGATCTCGCGCGCGCGGGCCTGCGAGGAGAGCGCCTGCCGCACCTCGCGGAACGCTTCCTGGACCGCTTTCTGGTACTGGGCGAGCGCCTGGCGCTCGCGGGCCTGCACCGCCTCGACTTCGCCGGTGAGCCGCCCGCCCTGGAAGATCGGCTGCGCGAGCGCGAAAGCGAGCTGCCAGACGCGCGCGGGGCCGCTGAAGAGATCGCCGAGGGAGGCGCTCTCGCTTCCCAGGTAGCCGGTGAGCGCGATGCGGGGAAAGAGCGCCGCCCGCGCGACGCCGATGCGCGCATTGGCGGCGATCAGCCGCTGCTCGGCCTCCACGAGGTCGGGCCGGCGCAGCAGCAGGTCGGAAGGCAGACCTTCCGGCACGACCGGCACCGGCGGCTCTCCGCGGCCGGGCTCGCGCGCGACGGCGCCTTCCACGAT
>DAIDBG010000304.1 GCA_027310225.1 bacterium
ATGTACAACGAGGCGCTCAAGTTCGTGCGCCAGCTTTCCACCAACAAGGGCACCGTGCTGTTCGTCGGCACCAAGCGCCAGGCGCGCGAGATCGTCAAGGAGGAAGCGCTGCGCTGCGGATCGCCCTACGTCAATTACCGCTGGCTGGGGGGCATGCTCACCAACTACAAGACGGTGAAGCAGTCAATCAAGCGGCTGAAGGACATGGAGGCGATGGTGCAGGACGGCTCGCTGGACAAGCTCCCCAAGAAGGAGGCGCTGTATTACCAGCGCGAGATCGTCAAGCTCGAGAGGAGCCTGGGCGGCATCAAGAACATGAACGGCCTGCCGGACGCGATGTTCGTGATCGACGTCGGGTACCAGAAAGGCGCGGTGGCGGAAGCCGGCAAGCTCGGCATACCGATGATCGGCGTGGTTGACACCAATCATTCCCCTGAAAAAGTGGATTACGTGATTCCCGGCAACGACGATTCGAGCCGCGCGATCCGGCTCTATGCGCGCGGTATCGCCGACGCGGTGCTGGAAGGCCGTCAGGACAGCGTCAACGAGATCGTCCGCGGCGGCGACGAGTTCGTCGAGGTCGAAGAGAACGAGGACGCGTGAAGCCGTTTCTCGATACGGCTTCCGGGGCGCGAGCCCCTTTTTTTTAACCGGTGGGGACAGGAATGATGGAAATAACCGCGAGCATGGTCAAGGAACTGCGCGAGAAGACCGACGCGCCGATGATGGAATGCAAGAAAGCGCTGGCCGAGGCCGGCGGGAACCTGGACAAGGCCGGGGAAATACTGCGCGTCAGGCTCGGCAACAAGGCAAGCAGGGCGGCTTCGCGGATCGCTGCAGAAGGCATCGTGGCTGCGCACATCGCAGACGACGGCGGAACCGGCGCCCTGGTGGAAGTGAATTGCGAGACCGATTTCGTCGCCAAGAACGAGGAATTCCGCGCTTTCGCCGGTGCGCTGGCGAAACTTGTTGCATTGCAAAACCCCGCCGATGCCGCCGCGCTCTCGCAGCTCCCGCTCAAGGGCACGACGGTTGACGAAACCCGGAGAGCGCTGGTCGGGAAAATCGGCGAAAACATCGCTGTTCGCCGCTTTGTGCGCATGGTGGCTCGCGGCAGGCTGGCGAACTATATCCACGGCGGCTCCAGGATCGGCGTCCTGGTGGACGTCGCCGGAGGCGACGACGCGCTCGCCAGGGATCTTGCCATGCATATCGCGGCGAGCAAACCGGTCGCCCTGTCGGCGGCGGAGGTGCCGGACGCGCTGGTGCAAAAGGAGCGGGAGATTGCAGCAGCTAAGGCCGCGGAATCCGGCAAACCCGCCGGTATCGTCGAAAAAATGGTGGAAGGCGCCGTGCAGAAGTTCCTCAGAGAGGTTACGCTGCTCGGGCAGCCATTCGTCAAGAACGACAAGCAGAGCGTGGAGCAGCTGCTCAAATCAAGGAATGCCGCCGTTGCCGGGTTTGCGCTGTACGTGGTGGGCGAGGGCCTGGAGAAGAAGAAGGACGATTTCGCATCCGAAGTGAGGGCGCAGGTCAGCCGGGCGATGTGAGGTGGCGACGCCCCTACCGGAACACGCGCACGAGAGCGACATGCCACAGACGCCCGCTTACAAGCGCATCCTTCTCAAGCTGAGCGGCGAGGCGTTGATGGGGGAGGACAGCTACGGTATCAACCGCGGGACAGTTGATCGCATCGTGGGGGAGATCGCCGAGATGGTGAACCTCGGGGTGGAGGTGGCGGTCGTGATAGGAGGGGGCAATATTTTCCGCGGCATCGCGCCGGCGTCTTCACACATGGACCGCGCTACCGCGGACTACATGGGCATGCTCGCCACCGTGATGAACGCGCTGGCGCTGCAGGATGCGATGCGGCGCGTGAGCCTGGTGAGCCGCGTGCAGTCCGCGCTCAACATCGAGCAGGTCGTCGAGCCTTATATTCGCGGCAAGGCGATGCGCTATCTGGAAGAGGGCAAGGTAGTGATCTTCGCCGCCGGAACCGGCAACCCGTTCTTCACTACCGACACGGCGGCCGCGCTCCGCGGCATGGAGATGAACGTGGACCTCGTGCTCAAGGCCACCAAGGTGGACGGGGTCTACACCGATGACCCCATGACGCATCCGGACGCGATGCGCTACAAGCGCCTGACCTTCGACGAAGCCATCATCAAGCACCTGAAGGTGATGGACGCCACGGCGTTGACGCTGTGCCGCGACCAGAAGCTGCCGATCAATGTCTTCAGCATCTTCAAGCCGGCGGCGCTCAGGCGTATCGTGCTCGGGGAGGACGAGGGCACTTTCCTGCATAATTGACAGCCAGCTCCGATACGTAGCGGGAGGTTGACCATACCATGATAGCCGATGCCAAGAAGACGGCCGAGCAGAAGATGAAGAAGACCCTGGACGCGCTGAAGAGCGACCTTGCGAAGGTCCGCACCGGGCGCGCGCATACCGGTCTGCTCGACCATATCCCGGTGGATTATTACGGCACGCCGACGCCGATTCCGCAGGTGGCGAACGTCACGCTGATTGACGCGCGCACCATCGGGATCACGCCGTGGGAGAAGAAAATGGCGGGCGTGATCGAGAAGGCGATACGCGATTCCGATCTCGGCCTCAACCCGGCGACGGTCGGCGAGACGGTGCGGGTGCCGATGCCCCCGCTCACCGAGGAGCGCCGGAAGGAGCTGATCAAGGTGGTGCGGCACGAGGGCGAGAACGCGCGCGTGGCGGTACGCAACGTGCGGCGTGACGCGATTCATCACCTGAAAGAGCTGCTCAAACAGAAGAAGGTCGCGGAAGACGACGAGCGCAGGGCGCAGGATGATGTCCAGAAGCTCACCGACCGCTATATTGCCGAGATTGACAAGCTGCTGCAGCAGAAAGAAACGGACCTGATGGCGATCTGATGACGACCCTGGCAAGCTCCACTCTCGGAATTCCCGAGGCGCGGCGCATTCCGCGCCATATCGCCATCATCATGGACGGCAACGGCCGTTGGGCGAAGCAGCGCTATCTGCCGCGCGTCGCCGGCCACCGGCGCGGGGTGGAGGCGGTGCGTAACACGGTGCGCGCGTGCGCAGAACGCGGTGTCGAGTACCTCACCCTGTTCGCGTTCAGCAGCGAGAACTGGCGCCGCCCGGCGGAGGAGGTCTCGTTTCTAATGCGGCTGTTCGTGATGGCGCTCGAGCAGGAAGTCGTCAAACTTCACAAGAGCGGCGTGCGTTTCAGGGTGATCGGCGATCTTGCGCGCTTCGAGCCGAAGCTCGCCGGCCTGATCCGCGAGGCGGAAACGTTGACGGCCGGCAACCAGCGCCTGACCCTGACGATAGCCGCGAATTACGGCGGGCGCTGGGACGTGCTGCAGGCGATGAGCCGCATGCTGCATGACCGGCCCGAGCTCGCCGGTGGCTTCGGCGAGCGCGATTTCGCCCCCTATCTTGCGTTGAGCTACGCTCCCGAGCCCGATCTCTTCATCAGGACGGGAGGCGAGCAGCGCATCAGCAACTTCGTGCTGTGGCAGCTGGCGTACACCGAGCTCTACTTCACCGACATGCTGTGGCCGGACTTCGACGCTGCAGCGCTCGACCGCGCCATCGTCTCGTACCAGCAGCGGGAGCGCCGCTTCGGGCGCACCAGCGAGCAGCTGCCGCCCGATGCCGGCCTTGCGGCACACCGCATCGGAGACACGGGCGACGCCGGCTGATTGCCGCCGCGCCCCGCAACTCCCGGCAGCCTGTCGGAGCCTCAAGTCCGACAGGCTGCCAGTGTCCCGAGTCGCTAATTCGCTGAACAGAAGATGCCGAGAATGGAGCCGAACTCATAAATCCATGTTTGCCACGCGACTTGCCACCGCGGTCGCACTGCTCGTCTTCAGCACGGCAGCGCTGCTGTTTCTGCCCAATCGCTGGTGGGCGGCCCTGCTGCTGGCTGCGTTGGCGCTCGCCGGCCGGGAATGGGCCGCGCTGGCGGGAATGGCGCGACCGGCGCGCTGGGCATTCTCGGCCGTCGTGCTGGCCTCCGCGGTGCTGCTCTGGATTGCCCCTCCCGGCATCCCCGGCAGCCGCCGCTTCGCTCCGGACGTCGTGGTTTATGGAGTGAGCGGCGCATTCTGGCTGCTGCTCGTTCCGGCGTGGATCACCGGGCGCTGGCGGGCGCGGACGCAGCTTGCCCGCGGAGTCGTGGGCTGGATCGTGCTGGTGCCTGCATGGCTGGCGCTGACGCGGCTGCAATCCGATCCGGAGCGGCTGCTGGCCCTGCTCGGCGTCGTGTGGCTGGCCGATACGACTGCTTATCTCGCCGGCAGCGCGTGGGGCAAACGCAAGCTTGCGCCGTTGATCAGCCCGGGAAAGACCTGGGAAGGCCTCGCGGGCGCCGCTGCCGCGGTGGCGGTGTATTATGGAGTGATGGCAGGCGTCGCGCCCGGATGGGCATGGTGGAGAGGGGTGGGCGGCGCGGCGCTGGTTGCGGGCATCGTGCTGATGAGCATTGCAGGCGACCTGTTCGAATCGTTGATCAAACGTCAGGCGGGAGTGAAGGACAGCGGGACGCTGCTGCCGGGGCATGGCGGGATCCTGGACCGCATTGACAGCCTGACTTCGAGTATGCCGTTTGCCGCCCTGGTGCTGCTGTATATCGGCTAATGCCGATCCAACTATTTATCCATTCCATGACGGACAGACAGCGGCTCACGATACTCGGCTCGACCGGCAGCGTCGGTGTGAGCACGCTCGACGTGGTCGCACGCCACCCCGACAAGTTCAAGGTGGTGGCCCTTACCGCGCGGCACCAGTCCGCCGCGCTGTTCCGGCAATGCCTCGAGTTCCGTCCGTCGGTCGCGGTCGTGCTGGAGCCCTCCGCAATGCAGGATTTGCGGCACCGTTTGCGGCAGGCCGGGATCGCGTGCGAGGTCCGTTGCGGCCTCGAGGCACTCGAGGAAGTGGCCAGTCTGCCCGCCGTGGATACCGTCATGGCGGCGATCGTCGGCATCGCCGGGTTGCGCCCGACGCTCGCTGCGGCCCGCGCCGGCAAGAAAGTGTTGCTGGCAAACAAGGAATCGCTCGTGACGGCGGGCCCGCTATTGATGGAAGCCGTGCGCGCCGGCGGAGCGACACTGCTGCCGATTGACAGCGAGCACAATGCGGTTTTCCAGGCGCTGCCCCGCGGCTATGGCGGCGATCCGCGGGCGGCCGGCGTGCGCCGCATTCTGCTTACCGCATCCGGCGGACCGTTTCGCGCCCTGCCGCTGCATCAGCTCGAGGAAGTCACGCCGGACCAGGCGTGCGCCCATCCCAACTGGGTGATGGGGCGCAAGATTTCGGTTGACTCAGCGACGATGATGAACAAAGGCCTGGAAGTGATCGAGGCGCACTGGTTGTTCAATGCGGATCCCGGGCAGATCGAGGTGGTGATCCACCCGGAGAGCGTGATTCATTCCCTGGTCGAGTATCTCGACGGCTCGGTCATCGCACAGCTCGGCAACCCTGATATGCGCACTCCGATCGCCCATGCTCTCGGCTATCCGGAACGTATTGCTGCCGGCGTGGAATACCTCGACCTGGCGCGGCTGGGCACCCTGCATTTCGAGCACCCGGACCGGCAGCGTTTTCCCTGCCTCGACCTGGCCTACGAGGCGCTCAGGGCGGGGGGCACGGCCTCTGCGGTGCTCAACGCCGCCAATGAGGTCGCGGTTTCCAGCTTCCTCTCCGGCGGGCTCGGGTTCCATCGGATCCCGGCGCTGATCGAGGCGGTGCTCTCCGCGCTCGGCTGTTCCCCCGTGAACGGACTCGAAGACGTGCTTGCCGCTGACCGCGCCGCGCGCGAGCGCGCCGAGCGCTGGCTGCACGCGGCGCATTCGGGCAGTGCCGCGGCAATATTGTGCCACGCAGCCCGTTCCTGACGGTCCGCGGATCGCCATAAGGGGCAACGTATGACGGTACTGATCACGATTACCGCGTTCGTGATCGCGCTCGGCTGCCTGATCGTGGTCCACGAATTCGGGCACTATCTGGTGGCGCGCGCCTGCGGCGTCAAGGTGCTGCGGTTTTCGGTCGGCTTCGGCAGGCCTTTGTGGACGAAGCGGCTGGGACGCGACGGGACCGAGTGGGTGATCGCGGTTTTTCCGCTGGGCGGCTACGTCAAGATGCTCGACGAGCGCGAGGAAGCAGTGGCGCGCGAAGACCTGCCGCGCGCATTCAACCGCCAGTCGGTGTGGCGGCGCCTGGCCATCGTGATCGCGGGGCCGGCGGCCAATTTCCTGCTGGCGATCGCCCTCTACTGGGTACTGTTCCTGTACGGCGTGCCCGGCCTCAGGCCGGTGCTCGGTGAGCCGCTGCCCGCCACGCCCGCGTATCAAGCGGGGTTCGCGGCCGGAGACACCCTGCTTGAGATCGGGGGCGAGTCGGTCGCGACGTGGCAGGACGCGCGCTGGATCCTCCTGCAGCGCGCGGTGCAGAAACAGCCCGTGACGGTCGAGGTGCGCGACGCGGGCGGGAACCCCGGCCGGCGCAGACTCGATCTTTCCGGGCTCACGCCGGCCGATCTCGACAGCGATTTTCTGCGCGTCCTTGGGTTGACGCGCTATCAGCCGCCGCTTAAGCCGGTGATCGGCAGCGTGGCGAGCGGCGGCGCCGCCGAGCGTGCAGGGCTGAAGACGGGTGACGAAATCGTCGCCATCAACAGCCGCCGTATCGAAGAATGGGACCAGGTGGTGAAGATCGTGCGCAGCCAGCCGGGCGCGACGCTGGCCATGGAAATCAGGCGCAGCGGCGTTCTGCAGCCCGCGGTCGCGGTGACGCCTGAAACCGTGTCCGAGAACGACCGGGCAATCGGCAGGATCGGCGCCGCGCCGCTCATCGATCGCGCCGCCATGGCGGGAGTGGTCGTCGAAGTGCGTTACGGCCCGATCGAGGGTCTGGCCAGAGCGCTGGGCCGGACGTGGGACACTTCCGCGTTCACCCTGAAAATGCTCGGCAAGATGATCATGGGCGAAGTCTCGCTCAAGAATCTGTCCGGCCCGATCACGATCGCCGATTATGCGGGCCAGTCCGCGCAGGGCGGGCCCGTGTCGTACCTGCTGTTTCTCGCTCTCATCAGCATCAGCCTCGGCGTGCTGAATCTGCTGCCGATCCCCTTATTGGATGGCGGGCACTTGTTGTATTATATCGTCGAGATTCTCAAAGGCAGTCCGGTATCGGACCGGGCCATCGAGATCGGGCAGCACATCGGGATGGCGCTGCTGTTTACGCTGATGGCCGTCGCCCTTTATAACGATATCAATCGTCTGATAAGCGGCTGAATTCATGCACTGGCTCCGTGTTGCCCTGCTGCTGTTCATGCTCCATGCAGTCCCGGCAACCGCCATCGAGCCGTTCGTCATCAAGGACATCCGGGTAGAAGGCATCCAGCGCACCGAGGCGGGCACGGTCTTCAGCTACCTTCCGGTCAAGGTCGGCGACACCATGACGGAAGAGAAGGCGGCCCAGGCGATACGCGCGCTGTTTGCCACCGGCTTCTTCCGCGATGTCGCTCTTGAGCGGGACGGAGACGTGCTCGTGGTGGTTGTGCAGGAGCGGCCGTCGGTCGCACAGATCGATTTCAGCGGCATCCGGGAGTTCAACAAGGAACAGCTCACCACCGGCTTGCGCCAGATCGGGCTCGCTGACGGCCGCATCTTCGACAGAGGGCTGCTTGATCGCGCCGAGCAGGAGCTCAAGCGGCAATATCTCAGTCTCGGCTATTACGCCGTCAACGTCACCACCACGATCACGCCCCTGGAGCGCAACCGGGTTGCCGTCAATTTCGGGGTCGAGGAAGGCGATGTCGCCAAGATCCGCCAGATCAGCATCATCGGCGCCCAGGCCTTCGGCGAGAGCGAGCTCATCAACCTGTTCGTGCTGCGCACGCCGGGGCTGATGACCTGGTTCAGCAAGCTTGACCAGTACTCACGCCAGAAGCTCGCCGCCGACCTGGAGACGCTGCGCTCGTACTACCTCGACCGGGGTTATCTCGAGTTCAGCGTGGATTCGACGCAGGTCTCGATCACTCCCGACAAGCGCGACATCTACATCACGGTCAGCATCACGGAAGGGCCGAAATACACGGTATCCGGCATCAAGGTCGCGGGCGAAATGCTGATCCCGGAAGAAGAGGTGCGCCGGCTGATCAGGATCAAGCCCGGTGAGGTGTTCTCCCGGACGCTGCTCACCGAATCAACCAAGCTCATCAGCGAGCGGCTGGGCAACGACGGCTATGCCTTCGCCAACGTGAATGCCGTTCCGGAGCTCGACAAGCAGAAGCAGCAGGCCGCATTCACCTTCTTCATTGATCCCGGCCGCCGCGTTTACGTGCGCCGCGTCAACATCACGGGCAACAATCGCACCCGCGACGAGGTCATCCGCCGGGAGATGCGGCAATTCGAAGGGGGCTGGTACTCGGACGAGAAAATCAAGCTGTCGCGCCAGCGCATTGACAAGCTCGGCTACTTCACCGAGGTGAACTTCGAAACACCGGCGGTGCAGGGCACGACCGACCAGGTGGACGTCAACGTTTCCGTGGTCGAGAAGCCGACCGGCGTCCTGCTGGCCGGCGCGGGCTTCGGCAGTGACGGGGTGATACTGTCCGGTTCGGTACAGCAGAACAACATCTTCGGTTCGGGACGCTCTCTCGGCGCGACGGTGAACTCCGGCAAGATTAATACCATTTATTCACTGTCATTCACGGATCCTTACTACACGGTTGACGGGGTGAGCCAGGGCTTCGACCTCTATTACCGCAGGGTTGACCCGACCGAGAACCAGCTGGGCCGCTACCAGACTAAGACCCTGGGCGGGCAGTTGCGCCTGGGCGTGCCGGTGAGCGAGATTGACACCATCCAGTACGGGCTGGGCTACGAAAACACCGACATCACGACGTTCACCGACAGTCCGCTCTTCTACAAGGACTATGTCGCCACTTTCGGGCCGAGCAATTCCAGCGTGTTCCTGACCGCCGGCTGGGCGCGCGATCGGCGGGACAGCCTGATTTATCCGACCACGGGGTCGCTGCACCGGGCCGGAACTGAAATCGGCACGCCGGCGGGGACTCTGGAGTACTACAGACTGACCTACCAGTACCAGCGCTATTTTCCGTTAACGCGCGATCTGACCTTCATGGTGAACGGCGAGGCCGGCTACGGCGGGGGCTACGGCGGCAAAGGCAAACAGCTGCCATTTTTCAAGAACTTCTATGCGGGCGGGGTCAACTCCGTGCGCGGCTTCAAGTCTTATACTATCGGGCCCAAGGACAGCAACAACGATCCGCGCGGCGGCAGCCGTAAACTGCTTGGCAATGCTGAGTTATTATTCCCCTTTCCGGGGCTCCGGAATGACCGGTCGGTGAGGATGAGCGTTTTCGTTGATGCGGCTACAGTGGGCGATACCTACAGCACGAAGGAATTGCGATATTCCACGGGCCTCGGGGTGTTCTGGTCGTCACCACTCGGTCCTCTCAAGGTCAGCGCCGCACTGCCGCTGCGGGAGGGGCCGGGAGACAGAAAACAGGTGTTCCAGTTCACTTTCGGGGGCACATTCTGATTCCCCGGCGCATCGCCTGCGCCAACTGGCGTGCGTCCAACTGCAAGGAGGCAACTTTGAAGCACTTTTATTCGACGCTGGCCGCGCTGATGCTGCTGTTCGTCACCGTGGCGGTCGAGGCGGCGGAATTCAAGATCGGCTTCGTGGACGTGGAGCGCATCCGGCGCGAATCGGCGCCCGCCGAGCGCGCCAGCAAGCAGCTCGAGAAGGAATTCGCGCCGCGCGCGCAGGAGCTGCAGCGGCGCGAAGCCCAGGTCAAGGCGCTCCAGACCGAGCTCGAGAAGGAGGCGGTCACGATGGGCGAGAGCGACCGCCGGGCCAAGGAACAGGAGCTGGCGCGAGCGAACGTGGATTTCCAGCGCATGCAGCGGGAGTACCGCGAGGACCTCAACCTGCGCCGCAACCAGGAGCTCTCCACGCTGTTCGAGCGCGCCGACCGAGTCATCAAGCAGATCGCGGATGCGGAAAAATTCGACCTCATTCTGCAGGATGCGGTTTACCGGAGTCCGCGCATCGATATCACGGACAAGGTGATCAAGGCGCTCGCCGAGGGCAAGTAAGGCGGCGCACGATGCCGCGACGATCACGCACCGTCCGGCCGCGGCGCCGGCCGGGCAACGCTCCCCGGTTCGCGGTCATGACACGCAGCGAACGCATATCCTATAGCCTGCGCGAGATCACCGAGCGCCTCGGCGGCGAGGTTGTGGGCGATCCGGAAACCCGGGTGCGGCAGGTGGCCACGCTGGAAAACGCCACTTCCGAGGCCATTGCTTTCCTCGCCAACGACCGCTACCTGCCCCAGCTCGGCGCCACGCGCGCCGGCGCGGTGATCGTCGGAGAGCCGGCGCGGGACGCAACGCGCATCCCGCGCATCGTGTGCGCCAATCCCTACGCCTATTTCGCGCGGCTGTCGGCGCTGTTCAACCCGGGGCCTGCCCCGCGGCCCGGGGTGCACGCGACGGCCGTCATTGACAGCACGGCGACGATGGCGCGCGGGGTGGAAATCGGCCCTTACGTGGTGGTCGGCCGCAATGCCCGGATCGGCACGGGCAGCGTGATCGGCGCCGGTTGCTGCGTCGGTGATGACGTAACGATAGGGTCGGGAACGCGGCTGTTTCCCAACGTCACCGTCTATCATGGGTGCGTGGTCGGCGACCGCGTCATCCTGCACTCGGGCGTGGTGATCGGCGCGGACGGGTTCGGCATCGCGATGGACGAAGGGCGCTGGCTGAAGGTGCCGCAGATCGGGCGGGTGGTGATCGGCGACGACGTGGAGATCGGCGCCAACACGACCGTGGACCGCGGCGCGCTCGACGATACCGTGATCGAAGAGGGCGTGAAGTTGGACAACCAGATCCAGATCGCGCACAACGTGCGCATCGGCGCCCACACCGCGATCGCCGGTTGCGCCGGCATTGCCGGGAGCACCAAAATCGGGCGCTATTGCAGGATCGGCGGCGCTTCCGGCATCGCGGGCCATCTTGTCATCGCGGACAACGTGGAAATCTCGGCCCACACGTTGATCACGAAATCGATAGACCGGCCGGGAACCTATACCGGAGCCTACGCTTTCGAGCCGCACAACGAATGGCGCAAGAACGCCGTGCAGCTGCGGCACCTGAACGAGCTGGCGGAGCGCCTGCACGCGCTGGAGAAAATACTGGCGCACCCCAAAAGGAGCGAGCCTTGAGCAGCATGGACATTCACCAGGTTCTCGAGTATCTGCCGCACCGTTACCCCTTCCTGCTGATCGATCGCGTGCTGTCCTGCGAGGCCGGCAAGCGCATCCACGCGATCAAGAACGTTACGGTGAACGAGCCTTTCTTCAGCGGCCATTTCCCGCACCACCCGGTGATGCCCGGCGTGCTCATCATCGAGGCGCTGGCGCAGGCGGCCGCCATCCTGTCGTTCCGGACCATGGGCCACAAGGCGGACGACCGGTCCGTGTACTATTTCGTCGGCATTGATCATGCGCGCTTCAAGCGGCCGGTCGGGCCCGGTGACACGCTCGTGCTCGAGGTGGAGCTCAAGCGCTACGCGCGCAGCATGTGGATATTCAGCGCAACGGCCCGCGTCAACGACAACGTCGTCACCGAGGCCGAGCTGATGTGCACCATCCGTTCGATCGATGAAGCCGGCAAGGGCGGGAACTGAGCCGGCGGGTGACGGCCATGCCTCGGCGCATGCTGCGCAATGACCACCGTGCGGACGCCGTGATCCATCCGGCCGCGATCGTGCATCCGGGAGCGAGGCTCGCCGCCGGTGTCGAAATCGGACCGTACACCGTGATCGGGCCGGATGTCGAGATCGGCCCGGGCTGCCGGGTGGGACCGCACGCGGTCATTACCGGGCACACGCGGATCGGGGCGAACAACCGCATCTACCAGTTCGTCTCGCTCGGCGAGGTGCCCCAGGACAAGAAGTACGGCGGGGAGGCGACACGGCTCGAGATCGGCGACAACAACACGATACGGGAATTCTGCACCTTCAATTGCGGCACGGCGCAGGACGCCGGCATCACCCGGATCGGCCATGACAACTGGATCATGGCCTACGTGCACTTCGCCCACGACTGCCAGATCGGTAACCACACGGTCTTCGCCAACAACGCGCAGCTTGCCGGACACGTGTACGTCGGCGACTACGCCATCCTGGGCGGCTTCACGGTGGTGCATCAGTTCTGTCGCATCGGACCGCACAGCATCACGGGGATGGGCACCATCGTGCTGCAGGACATCCCGCCGTTCGTCACCGCTTCCGGCAACTCGGCACGCCCCTACGGCATCAACATCGAAGGGCTGAAGCGCCGCGGCTTCGCGCCGGCGGTGATCACCAGGCTCAAGCGCGCCTACAAGACGCTGCACAAGGCGGGACTGACGCTCGACCAGGCCAGAAAGGAGCTTGCGCGCCAGGTCGGAGAGTGCCCGGAG
>DAIDBG010000330.1 GCA_027310225.1 bacterium
CGCCGGTACTGCGCCGGGGCGCGGAAATCGCTGATCGGCCGCGCCTCTGCGGCGGCAATCCGTCCTGCTTCGGCTATCGCCTCCGGCGTGATCGCACGATTCTCGAGAAACGCCTCGGCCTCCAATGCGCGCATGACGGTCGGCGCGACTGCGCCGAGCGCGATGCGCGGCGCGACAAAGGCGTGCCGGTCCCGATCCACCCAGCTCGCCGCCGCGACGTTGACGAGCGCGAGCGCCTGCCCCTTGCGCAAACCGGATTTCCGGAAGTCCGCGGGCTTGCCGAGATTGCGCTTGGGAATGACGATCTCCGCCAGCAGTTCGTCGGGCTTGAGGATGGTTTTGCGGGGGCCGGTGAAAAATTCCGCCAGCGGCATCTGCCGGCGCCCTCCGGACCCGAGCACCGTGACGAGCGCCTCGAGCGCGAAAAGCACCGGTCCGCTGTCCATTGACGGCACGCCGGTCACGAGGTTGCCGCCGAGCGTGCCGAGATTGCGCGTCTGCACCGCGCCGATGGTGCGTGCCGCCTCGATGAGCGCCGGGGCGAGGTCCCGGATGAGCGACGAGCGCATGATCGCGGCGTGCGTGATGAGCGCGCCGACGCCGAGCCCCTGATCCGTCAGCGCGATTTGCTTCAGATCCTCCGCCCGCGAAATATCCACGACCACCCTGGGAACATCGGGCGCGAGTTTCAGATCAACCAGCAGGTCGGTGCCTCCCGCGAGGACCTTGACCGACGGTCCGTGCTCGGCAAGCAGCGCAACCGCGTGGCGCGAATCCCTGGCGGTGACGAGTTCAAACGCGCGCATACCGTCTCTCCGGCCTCATCGCTTCAGCAGTGCGCTGCCGTAAAGACCGGTCGGCTTGATCAGGAGAATCAGCAGCATGATGGCAAACGGCGCCATCTGCGCCAGGGGCGCGTAGATGAGAGACCCCAGCGAGACGACCTGTCCGACGATGATGGCGGACACCAGAGTGCCCTTGATGCTGCCCAGGCCGCCGATGATGACGACCATGAACACGAAGGCGAGCACTTCGATCCCCATCTGGGGATCAACCATGATGAGCGGCGCATTCAGTCCTCCGGCCAGCCCGGAGAGCGCGGCGGCGGCGATGAACGTGATGGTGAAAAGCCGCGACACATTGATGCCCAGGCCTTCCACGTGCTCCACATTCTCGATGCCGGCGCGGATCGCCTTGCCGATGATGGTGCGGTTCAGGAACAGCCAGATTCCAGCATACACGAGGCCGGCGATGCCGATGACGATCAGGCGATAGGCCGGAACGTCGGTGCCGGCAATATTGATCTGGGCCAGCGTCGGGACGGGGACCGGACGGGGCACCACGCCCCAGAAGAACTTGATGACGCCGATGCCGCCGATCAGGATCCCGAAGGACGTGATCAGGCTGAAGGGGAGCTCACGTTCGTATATGCGCAGGAAAACGAGCCGTTCCACGGCGAAGCTGACGACGCCCGCGACGATCATTCCCGCCAGCACGCCGAGCCACACGCTGCCGCTCGCGGAGCTTAGGGAATAGGTGAGGTAGGCGCCGACCGAGTAATAGAGCAGCTGATCGAGGCTGATGATGCGCATCAGGCCGAAGCACAGGGAGAGCCCGATCGCTGTCAGGAAGTAAATGCTCCCGATGCTCAACCCGAAGATGACGCCGGAAATCAGCAGTTGTGCGTCCATCATCGGCGCGCCTCTCCGCGCTCATCCGCTGCCGTCATGGCGTGGTTCCGGAAGAGCAGCTTTTCCAGGCGGGGCTGCAGCGTGCCCCAGATGCCCCTTTCCCCGGCGAGCATGATGAATACCAGCAGGAAACCGATGAAAAGCTCCCAGTTGCCGATCAGCTTGCTGATCACGTCCTTCATGCCGGTGTAGGCGAGCGCGCCGATGAGAGGCCCGTAGAGCGTGCCTGTCCCGCCGAGTACCGTGACCACCACCGGATCGGCGACGCGCGCCGGGCTGGTGATTTCCGGGCTCACGAATCCGAGATAGACGGCATACATCGCGCCGGCGAGCGCGGTGGTCGTATTGGCGATGATGAAAGCGAGCAGCCGTACGTTGTAATTGCTGTAGCCCAGGAATTTGAGCTTGTCTTCGTTGGTCTTGGTGGCGAGGCAGCACGCGCCGTAGATCGAATCGTCAAGATACTTGTAGAACGCCCAGACCGCGACTGCCGCCAGGAGCGCGAAGATGAAGAACTGGTTGGGCCGCGAGATGTCGAGCACGGGGGTCGAGGCGATGTTGGTGAGAAACCACAGGCCGTTGTCGCCTTTGGTGATGTCCGCCAGCACCTTCTGCATGAGGTAGTACACGATCACCGCCAGCGCCAGATTCACCAGCGCGAAATAGTCGCTGCGCAACCGGACGAAAAGAGGGCCGACGATGACGGACAGTCCCAGCCCCGCCAGGACGCCCACCAGGATGCCGGCATAAGGATTGGCGCCGAAGTAGAAGAGATAAAACGCGGTTCCGTAGGCGCCTGCCGCCAGGTACGCCGGCTGCCCGAACGAGATGAACCCGACGCGTCCCAGCAGGAAGCTGCACCCGATGGTGTAGATCGAGAAGATGACGACCTCGTTGAGGAAGGGCAGCGGCAGAAACAGCGCTGACGCTCCCGTCAGCGAAAACGCGAGCAGGATGCCCCACCACCATCGTAATGCCTTCACCATGCGATGCTCTTAGAGATAACGTTCACAAACCTCGGGCCGGATGGATTCACGGTCCGCCAGCTCGGCCACCATGTGCCCTTCCTTGAGGGCATAGACCCTGGCTGCGATGGCGCAAACGAGGGGCAGGTTCTGCTCCACGATCACCAGTGCCGTGCTCTTGCTCAATTCCCCGAAAACGTTTTTCAGGTGCGCAACGATGCTCGGCGCCAGTCCCTCCGTGGGCTCGTCAATCAACAACACTTTCGGGCTGCCCAGCAGCGCCCTGCCGATCATCAGCATCTGGCGCTCGCCGCCGCTCAAGTACCCGCCTTTGCGGTCCATGAGCTGTTTCAGCTTGGGGAAATAGCCGGTGACGCGGTCCCAGTCGTAATCCTTGGTGGCGTAGCTGCCGAGCTCCAGGTTTTCCCTGACCGTCAGGTCGGAAAACACTTTCTTGTCCTGCGGAACGTACTTGATGCCCATCCGCGCGATATCGTAGGACGGCATGCCCACCAGAGGGGTGCGGCCGGAAGTGACCGATCCGGAGAGCGGCTTCAGAAACCCGACGATGCTCTTGAGCAGCGTGGTCTTGCCGGCGCCGTTGCGCCCCACACAGGCGACGACCTGCCCCGGCTTCACGCCCAGGTTGATATCGAACAGGACCTTCGCTTCGCCGTACGAGACGGTGAGACCCCTGACGCTCAGTATTTCGCCCTCATCGGGCGCGACGCCGTTATCCGGCGGCATGCACGTCCCCCTCCGCGGCGGCGTCAATCTGCCAGTAACTTCTTCGCACCTCGGGATGCCGCAGGCATTCCTCGTATCCGCCGTCCGCGATGATCCTGCCCTCGTGCATGACGGTAAGTCTCTGCACGAAGTCCTTCACGTGCGAGATCTTGTGCTCCACGATCAGGATCGTCTGCTTGCCGACGCGCCCGCCCAGCACGTCGAGAACGCCCCTGATCTCGGATTCCGACAGCCCCGCCAGCGGTTCGTCCAGCAGCAACACCTCCGGCTCCGCCAGGACCGCCATCGCGATTTCCAGGCGTCTCTTTTCGCCCAGGCCGAGATGCCTCACCTGACGGTCGCGCACCGGCTGAAGCCCGAAGGTTTCCAGGGCCGCGACGACCCGGTCCTGGCTGCGCTGCCTTTTGCAGGTGTTGAGCAGCAGATGCAGCAACGACGACTTCCGGTGCGCCCTGAAAAAAGCGAGCACCAGGTTGTCACTCACGCTCAGGTTGTCGAAGGTGGAGGTCAGCTGAAAGGTGCGCGTCATCCCCATGGCGACCCGGTCTTCGGGCTTTGCGCGGGTGACGTCTTTCCCCCGGTAGAGGATGGTTCCCTCGTCGGGTGGGTAATATCCCGTGAGGAGGTTGAAGAGGGTGGTTTTCCCCGCCCCGTTGGATCCGATGATGCCCGCCACTTCGTTCTCGTGCAGGGAATAATGGACCCGGTCCACGGCGGTCATTGCGCCAAAGCGCTTCGTGACGCCGTCGGCTTTGATGATTTCTGTGCCCGATTCCATGCTCGCGGCCGGCATGATTCCTCCCGCCCCGGCGAGGAAAAGTCGTGATCACCGGGAAGGGAGGAGCATGCGGGGCAGGAGGGTTTCAGTAACCGAGAGATTTCAGCGTCGGCATCACCGACTCGCCGCCCTGGGAGCCCACGACCGTGAAAAGATCCCATTCGTTCTTGCGCTCTGCGGGGCCTTTTCCTTTCACCAGAAAGGCAGCGTACTGGTACACGGCCGCGTGATCCTCGCGCCACCTGGCGGGGCCTTTGATCGTGTTGAACCGGCCATTATTCGCCATCAGGGCCGCGGACAATTTCTGCGGATCAAAGGATTTCGCAGCCTCGAACCCCCTGAACATCTCGGTGTACGCGATATAGGCGATCGTTGCATAAGCATCGGGCGGCACCTTGTATTTCGCCTGATACAGATTGGTGAACTCCCGGGCGCTCCTGGCGACTTCCTTGTCGGCGAAGTTGTCCAGGTCGTAGTAAAAATAGTGCATCGCATATACGCCCTCCAGTGCCTCGGGGGGCAGACCTTTGGCGACGACGTTGGTGATGAAGGCGTTGAAAATGGTCATTTCCTTGTTGAGCCCCATCTGATAGACCTGTTTCAGCAGTGCCACGGCATCGGCGGCGAATTGAGCGGAGATGAAAACATCCGGTTTGGCCGCCCGGACTTTCTGCAAAACGGTGGTGTAGTCACTGGTCCCCAGCGAAACTTCGTCGTAGCCGACGATTTCGGCGCCGAGTTCCTTGGCTGCGGCCGTGGCGCCGTCCCGCATGTCCCAGCCCCAGCTGTCGGCGCGGGCCAAAAAGAAAATCCGCTTTTTGCCCAGCGTCTTGATGGCCGCCTGGCCGGCCATGTAACCAACCGTCCACGGGCTGAAAGCGGTGGCAAAGGTGGAATCGGCGAGCTTGCCCTTCAGGAAAGCTTCCTTGGCCATGACGGCGACGGGGAAGTAGGGCATCGGCTCCTTGGTCACGATGGCATTGATGGCGTACACGAGCGGCGCCCAGGTCTGGCCGCCGACGCCCTTGACCCCTTCCGACACCATGTAACGGTAGCGGCGGACGCCCACGTCCTGCTTGGCCTCGTCATCGGCGATGACGGCTTCAACCGCTACCCTGCCCCAGGGCATATTGAGCCCACCCTTCTTGTTGACGACATCCACCGCCAGCAACGCGCCGTTCCTTTGGGTTTCAGCCACCGCCGCAAACGTTCCCGTAAGCGGGAGCAGGATCCCCACCTTTATCTTGCTGGGCTCGGCCGCCACGGCGGTGCCCTGCCCGAGCAGGCCGCCAAGCGCAAGAATCGAGAGTAAAACCAGAAATCTTTTCATTGTCGCCTCCGTCTGACTGAATAGGGTGGTCTTGACTTCTGCAACGGGCGGCTTGGCTCAGGCTCCCCGGCCCGGCGCCTTCGACGACGCCCTCCCCGGCGCACGGCCGTTCACCGCCCCTCCCACGCGCCCGAGCGACGCCATTCTTACCGTTAATCCGGGACAATCGTTTGATCTAGATCAACATCGGGTCCGGCGTGAATAGATCTGCCTTACGACGTGGTCGCCCGGTACCGTGGGGCCCATTCGTTGTTGGTGAATCAGGAATCCGGGATAATCCGGATTCCCCCCGGAGCAGTGCCGGGATGGCGGAATTGGCAGACGCACGGGACTCACAACACGCCGACACCATGACTAGCCGTTAAGCGCAGCTTAACGAATCAATATTGTCGGCTTGTTGCGGCGCAGGCTAACCTGAGCTTGCGAAGGTTAAGCGCCGCAGGCGCGGCCGGAGCCAAAATCCCGCCGGGCGCCTGCAGATGCGGAAACAGCGCCGGGATGGCGGAATTGGCAGACGCACGGGACTCAAAATCCCGCGGTAGCGATACCGTGAGGGTTCAACCCCCTCTCCCGGCACCACCACTGACGTAGAAGCCAGTCTGCTGCTAACGCGGCAGACTGATTTCCACGTTGTCAATGAGCCTCGTGCTCCCCAGCCGCGCGGCGGCGACGACGACCAGCTCGTGGTCGCGCTCGGTCGGCTGCCGCAGGTCGGCCTGCCGGCGCACGGCGACGTAATCGGGCCGCCAGCCGTGGCGCGTAAGCTCCGCCATCGCCTGCTGATCGAGTCGCTGGAAGTCGCGCGCCCCACCCTCGAGTTCCGAACGAACCTTCTTCAACACGCCGTACAGCCGCGGCGCTTCCCTACGCTCCTCCGCCGACAAGTACGCGTTGCGCGAAGAAAGCGCCAGTCCGTCCGGCGCGCGCACGGTCTCGGCGGGGATGATCTCGATCGGCAGCGCGAACTGCCGCACCATGTCGCGCAGCACGAGGTACTGCTGGTAGTCCTTCTTGCCGAAGATCGCCGAGTGCGGCATCACCAGGTTGAACAGCTTCAGCACGACCGTGGCGACCCCGCGGAAGTGCCCCGGCCGGTGCGCCCCCTCCAGGATGTACTGCAGGTCGGAGGGCTCGACCACGAAGGTCTGCCGCTCGGGGTAGATTTCCCGCTCCTCCGGCACGAACAGGACGTCCACGCCCGCCGCCTCCAGCCGCGCGCTGTCGGCGTCCAGGGTGCGCGGATAACGGTCGAAGTCCTCGCGCGGGCCGAACTGCAGGCGGTTCACGAAAATGCTCACCACGGTGCAGGCCGCGAGCGGCTTGGC
>DAIDBG010000342.1 GCA_027310225.1 bacterium
GCCCCGCTGTGCAGCCTGCCCGCTGCGCGCCGGCTGTGTTGCGCTCCGGCGCGGATGGATCGCGAAACTGCCGGCCGCCAGGCCCCGCAAGCCGCTGCCGCACAAGCGCACCGTCATGCTTGCATTAACGCACGCGGGGGAAGTGCTGCTCGAGAAACGGCCGCCCGCCGGAATCTGGGGCGGGATGTGGTGTTTGCCCGAGGTAGGAAGATCGGCGGACCTCGAAGCGCATTGCCTGCGCCGTTTCGGCGCCGTTATCGCCGGAGCCGACAGGCTGCCGGCGATCGCGCACGGCTTTACTCATTTCAAGCTGGACATCCGGCCGCTGCATGTGCGGGTGTCGGCGCCGGCGCCGCACGCCGCCGAACCGGGCGTGGTGTGGCTGCCACTGGAAGAGGCGCGCACGGCTGCCGTTCCTGCGCCGGTGAGGCGCATCCTCGCACGGCTGTGAGGGACAAAGGAATCCTGAAGTCTGGCTCGCTGCGGTACGCGCCGCCGGCGACGTTCGTGGTTTTCAGGGACCGCCTCCACGTAGTATAAGGAGGCGGTGGTGCGTGCAACACAAGGAGTGCGATGCAGGACTGGAACGAGATCAACGCGTGGCGCAAGGCCCGGCGCGAGGCACTGATCGCGCAGCGCGATGCGCTCCCGCGCGAGCAGCGCGCACCGTGGAGCGAGCGCATCACCGCGCTGCTGGGCGAGGCTTTTCCGGCGCTGGCGCAGGCGGTCGTCGGCTTCTGCTGGCCCTACAAGGGCGAGTTCGACGCGCGCTTCGCCGTCCGCCGGTGGCGCGAGGCGGGCGCCATCTCCGCGTTGCCGGAAGTGGCGGAGAAGAGCGGGCCGCTCCGTTTCCACAAATGGTGGCCGGGCGCACCGATGGCGCGCGGTGTTTACGGCATTCCGGTGCCGCAGGGCACCGGCACCGTGCTGCCCGATGCGGTGATCGTGCCGATGAACGGATTCGACGGGGAAGGCTACCGCCTCGGCTACGGCGGCGGCTATTTCGACCGCACGCTGGCGGCGCTCGACCCGCGCCCGCTCGCGATCGGTGTGGCTTTCGAGATGGCGCGGCTGCCGAGCATTTACCCGCAGCCGCACGACGTGCCGATGGATTTCGTCGTGACCGAGGCGGCGATCCACGCGCGCGAGGGCGGCGTGCTGGTTGAGATTGACGCGGCGCGCTGCCGGGAGCGCGCGCGCGAGCTCATGATCGGGCGCGGGTTGCCGCGCGCGGCGCGGGCCGGGGGCTGCGGCTCGCCCTCCTGTTACGCGCACGGGTTGCCCGGTTACCGGGGCGAAACCTAGCCGGAACGACGCCCGGGCGGAAGTTCGCGGTGCCGTACCAGCACCTGGGTCTGGCCGCGGAAGCGGTCGGCGAGCGCCTCGGCAAAGTAAACCGAGCGGTGCTGGCCCCCGGTGCAGCCGATCGCCACCGTCAGGTAGCTGCGGTTGTCGCGGCCGAAGCTCGGCAGCCAGTCGGCAACGAAGCGCCCGATGTCCTCGAGCATCTTCCGCGTTTGCGCGTCGGCGCGCAGGAAATCCATCACCGGCCGGTCGCGGCCGGTGAGCGGCTTCAGGCGCGGGTCGTAGTTCGGGTTGGGGAGACAGCGCACGTCGAAGACCAGGTCGGCGTCGAGCGGAATCCCGTGCTTGAAGCCGAAGGACTCGAAGAGCAGCGTCAACGCGGTGCGCGGCAGCTCGACGAAATCCTTCACCCAGTTGCACAGCACGCTGGAGCCGAGATCGCTGGTGTCGAGGCGGTGCGCCATGTCCGCCAGATCGGCCAGCAGCCCGCGCTCGCGCTCGATGCATTCGGTGAGCGTAAGGCTTCCGTCCGAGAGCGGGTGGCGCCGCCGCGTTTCCGAAAAGCGCTTGATCAGGGTATCGGTCTTCGCTTCGAGAAACAGCACTCTCAAGTCAACGCCGCGGCGCTTGAGCTCGGCGAGCTGCGCGGGAAGGGCGGCGAGCGCCCCGCCGCCGCGCACGTCAATGCTCACCACCACCCGCGGCTGCCCGGCCGCCTCCAGGAACCGGGCCACGTCCGGCAGCAGTGTCGCCGGCAGGTTGTCCACGTAATAGTAGCCGCTGTCCTCGAGCGCGTTGAGCGCCACGCTCTTGCCCGAGCCCGACAGTCCGGTGACGAGGATCAGCTGCACTGCCGGGAAATGCGTGACTGGTCACGGGTCACGGGTCACGCTCCCGCATCTGCTGCGCCTGGCGCGCGATGAACTCCCGCGTGCTGTCCATGCCGCGCAGCTGCAGCACGTAGTTGCGCACCGCGGCTTCGGTCAGCACCGCGAGATTGCGGCCGGCGGCCACCGGTATCGTCACCCTGCAGATGTCCACGCCCATGACGCGCTCGGCTCCCGCATTGAGCGGCAGCCGCTCGAGGTAGCGGGCTTCCGAACCCGCGGGTTTTTCGAGATGGACGATGAGCTTCAGGTTCTTGCGCGTGCGCAGCGCCGCCTCGCCGAAGATGGTGCGGATGTTGAGCACTCCGAGGCCGCGTACTTCGAGAAAATCCTTGAGCAGGGCCGGGCAGCGCCCCTCGATCGTCTCGGGCCCGATCCGGTAGAGCTCGACCACGTCGTCGGCGATAAGCCCGCTGCCCCGGCTGACCAGCTCCAGCCCGAGTTCGCTCTTGCCCGCCCCCGAATCGCCGGTGATCAGCACCCCCATGCCGAGCACGTCGAGGAACACCCCGTGCATCGTGGTGCTTTCTGCGAGCGCACGGGCGAGATACGGGCGCAGCATCCACATCAGCTCCACGCTCGGCACCGGCGAGCGGAAGAGGGGGGTGTTCTCCGCCTCGGAAATTTCCACCAGCGGGCGCGGCGGCCGGCCCGCTCCGGCGACGATGAAGCAGGCGAGCTCCCGGGTGGTGATTTTGGCGAGCACCGCGCGGCAACTCGCCGCATCCAGGCCGTCGAGATAGGCGACTTCCGATGCGCCGAGCACCTGGATCAGGTTGGGATGGATGAAATTGAGGTGGCCGATCAGGCCCTGGGAGGAATCCTTGGTCAGCTCGCTGTTCAGTTCCTTGGCGGCGCCGCCGTGCCCGGCGATCCACTCGAGCCGGAGCTTGTCCCGGTTGTCTTCAAACAACCGAGCTATGCTGACCTGCGGCATGCGGCTGCCATTCGGTAATCATCTGGTGCAGCTCCTGCGCGCTCGCGCCGGCCAGCAGCCGCTCGCGGAAGGGCTTGTCGCTGAACATCTGCGCCAGCTCGGACAGGATCTGCAGGTGAGCATCGGTCGCGCGGTCGGGCACGAGCAGCACGAAGATGAGAGTCACCGGCTGGCCATCGGGAGCGTCGAACGAGATCGCGCTCTTCATCCGCACCATCGCGCCCACCGCCTCTTTCAGGCCCTTGACCCGGCCGTGCGGGATGGCGATGCCCTGCCCGAGACCCGTGGACCCGAGTTTCTCGCGCGCAAACAGGCTCTCGAAAACCTGGCTGCGCGCCACCTGGTTGTTGTTCTCGAACAGCAGGCCAACCTGCTCGAAGACGCGCTTCTTGCTGCTCACGTCGAGATCAATCAGGACGTTCGACAGCGGCAGCAGTTTGGCGATCAGATTCATGATGGGGTCCCGGCGTCGTTTCGGTTCTGCACCCGGCTGGCTGCTGAGGAGCTCGGCGGCCCGAAGTCCGACAAACTCCCAGGCCCCCGCGAGCGGGCGTCAGCCTCCGCTGTGATGCTTGAGCGGCGTGCCGTCATGACGGTGTCCGAGGGATCTCTCTTTGTGCCTGAGGACGGTGCGGTCCAGCTTGTCTATGAGGCCGTCGATCGCGGCGTACATGTCGGTGTCCGCGCTCTCGCAGAAGATATCCTTGCCGCGCACGTGCACGCTCGCCTCGATCCTGCGCTGCAGCTTCTCCACCGTCAGGATCACGCTGACGTCAATCACGTGGTCGAAATGGTGGGTAATGCGCTGGAGCTTGCTGGAGACGTAGTCGCGGATGGCGGGCGTGATCTCGATGTGATGTCCCGTGAGGTGCAGATTCATGGTTGCTCCGGTTTCAGATCGCCTTACGGAGATTGACAGGCAGAATCTGCAGGGATTCACGGTACTTGGCCACCGTGCGGCGCGCGACCATGAAGCCCTGCTGCGCCAGAATCTCCGAGATTTGCCCGTCGGAGAGCGGCTTGTGCGCGTTTTCCGCCGTTACCAGCTGCCTGATCAGCGCCCGGATGGCGGTGCTGGAGGCCGCGCCCCCGGTCTCGGTGGTGATGTGGCTGCCGAAGAAGTACTTCAGCTCGAAGACCCCGCGCGGCGTGTGCATGAATTTCTGCGTCGTCACGCGCGACACCGTTGATTCGTGCAGGCCGAGGGCGCCGGCGATCTCGCGCAGCACCAGCGGGCGCATGGCCACCTCGCCGTGCTCGAAGAAATGCCGCTGGCGGTCAACGATGGACTGCGTCACGCGCAGGATGGTGTCGAAGCGCTGCTGCACGTTCTTGATCAGCCATTTCGCCTCCTGCAGCTGGCTCGCCAGCTGCTGCGAGCACGCATTGCGGTTGCGCTGCAGGATGTCGGCGTAGAGGCGGTTGATCCGCAGCCGCGGCATCGCCTCCGGGTTGAGCGAGGCGACCCACACGCCCTTCAGCTTTTTCACGATGACGTCCGGCACGACGTAACGCGTCTCCTCGGACGAGAAATCGCGCCCGGGACGGGGATTGAGACTGGTGACCAGCTTCTGCACCGCGCGCAGCGCCGTGTCGTCGCAGCGCAGCAGCTTCTTCAGCCTGGCGAAATCGCGCGCCGCCAGCACTTCGAGATGATTTCTGACCGTCTCGAGCGCCTCGGCGCGCTGCGGGGTGTCCGCCGGCAGCGCGGCGAGCTGCAGCGCCAGGCACTCGTGCAGGCTGCGCGCGCCGATGCCGGCGGGCTCCAGGTTCTGCAGGTGCTTCAGGGCGATCTGCAGCTCGTCGAGCTCGACGCCGAGTTCCGCCGGCAACATCGTGCACAGCTCTTCCAGGCTCTGCGTGAGGTAGCCGTCGTCGTCCAGCGAGTCAATCAGCAGGCTGACCAGCCTGCGGTCGCGCTCGGGCAGATTGGTGAGCGAGAGCTGGGCGAGCAGATGCGCCCGCAGCGTGGGCACGTCCGCAGGAAGCTGCGGATATTCGCCGTCCTCGGCCTCGTCGCGGTAGCCCGCAGACGACGCGTCATCGGCTCCGTCGAGATCGACGCTCCCGGCTTCCGTTGCGGGGGGCTCGCCCGCCGCTGCCGCCGGCGCCGGATCCGCTGCCCGGATCGCAACCTCCGCAGGCGGGCCGGGAGGCTGCTCGGGCGGGCCGTCATCGCGCTCGAGCAGCGGGTTTTCCTGCAGGATGCGGTCGAGCTCCTGGTTGAGTTCCAGCGTGGAGAGCTGCAGCAGACGGATTGACTGCTGCAGCTGGGGCGTCAGGGTGAGGTGCTGGGACAGCCGGAGCTGTAGGGAATGCTTCATGCCTGGTGGGGTGGGCGGGCTATCTCGCCGAGTTCCCGCGAACTATCATGACACGCTCCCCGGGACCTGCGGGAAGGCCGGGAGTTTTTCGGACTTTGTCCCGACCAACTCCTCAGGCAAAATCGCCTGCCGAAAAACGGCAAAAAAGACCATGGAAAACCATCTTTGACCCCCGTTTATCCCCGATCCCGGGGAAAACGATGCTTTTCCGCTGCCTCTCATCCCAAACAGGCAGGCGGTCCTGCTTCTAGCAACCTTCGGCTCTCCGGTCCGCCAGGAGCTACAGCCGGAAATGCTCTCCGAGATAGACCTTCCTTACGCTTTCATTATAAACGATTTCGTCGGGCTTGCCGTAGGCGAGCACAGTGCCGTCGTTGATGATGTAGGCGCGGTCGCAGATGCCGAGAGTCTCTCTCACATTGTGGTCGGTGATCAACACGCCGATGCCGCGCGTCTTGAGAAACCCTATGATTTTCTGGATGTCCAGCACAGCGATGGGGTCAACGCCGGCGAACGGCTCATCGAGCAGGATGAAGCGCGGCTCGGTCGCGAGGGCGCGCGCGATTTCGACGCGGCGCCGTTCGCCGCCGGAGAGGCTGATCGCGGGGCTCTCGCGCAGGTGGCCGACGTGCAGGTCGTGCAGCAGATCGTCGAGCTTGTTGCGGATCGCGTCCGCATCGTCGTTGTACAGCTCCAGCACCGCCTGCACGTTCTCGGCCACCGTGAGCCGGCGGAAAATGGAGGCTTCCTGGGGCAGGTAGGAGAGGCCGAGCCGCGCGCGCCGGTGCATCGGCATGTGCGTGAGCTTTCTGCCGTCGAGGTGAAGCTCCCCGCCGTCCATCGGCACCAGTCCCACCATCATGTAGAAGCAGGTGGTCTTGCCGGCGCCATTGGGCCCCAGCAGGCCGATCACCTCGCCGCTGCGCACCTCCAGCGACACATCCTTCACCACGATACGCGAACGGTAGCGCTTCTTAAGGCGCTCCGCGCGCAGTTCGCTCGAACGCGTTCCGGGAGCCTCCCCCGGGGTCAGCGCCAGCAGCATCTGGCTCGCATCGTTCACGGGCTCACTTGCTCCGGGGGGCGGTTTCTTCACGCGGCGCGGCGATCGCCTCCGCGGGCTTGAGGCTCACGGGAGGACTCGCCGGAGGCTTTTCCTTCGGCTTCGGCTGGATGACCGCACGCACCCGGCCTTCGGGATTGTTCGGGGCAGCCGCCTTGGCGCCGCCGCCGGTCACCTGGTAGAACTCGGCCCTGGCGTCGTACGAAATGTAATTGCCCCGCACCTCGTCCTCACCGCGCCGCAGGCGGGCGCGGTCGAACATCTGCATGGTCTCGGTGCGGCCGTCGTACTCGATGCGCTCGGCCCACCCTTCGATGTACTCGTCGTAGCCCTCGCGTTTCTGCCGGAGATAGGCGGGCCTGCCCCACGTGGTGCCGTACTTGAATCCCTCCTTGTCCTGGCGCACCTCCATGCGGTCGCCCTGGATCACGAGCGTTCCCTGGGTCAGCGTCACCTTGCCCTCGAACACCGCGAGCTGCTTGGCGTCGTCTATGGTCACGCGGTCGGCCTCCAGGTTGACAGGCTTGTCGCGGTCGGCCTTCTCGGCGCGCGCGCCGGGTGCGGCGAGCAGCACGAGAGCGCAGCAGGCGAGCGCGGCGGCGCAACGCGCCTGGCGATCAACGCCCGCTTTCGCGTGGCGGCGCCTTGCTCGGATCATAAGTGCCTCGCACGTTGGACAGCAGCTTGAAGACCTGGGTCTCGCTGTTCAATTCTAAGCCAACCGCGGTGACTACAGTGGCCGCGTCGGTGATGGTGACCGGCCGGTCGGTCCTGGCGAGGTTGTCGTCGGGAATCACGTGGAGGAAATCGGTACGCATGAGAAGCTCGCTGCTATCGCCGTAAGCGGCGCGCGTGACACGCACGTCGTCCTGGAAATACACGTTCTCGCCGTTGCTGGACACCGTCGCCCGGCTCGCCGTGATCGTCACCAGCGCCCGTGACGAGCTGTAGCTGACGAACCGCGGGGTGGTGAGCAACGTGGTGTCGTCGTCGGGATAGTGCACCATCCTGACCGCCGACAGCGTGTAGCTCGCTTTTCCGGTCTCGCTCATGCGCACCGCAGACAGGTTGTCCACGATGTAATCGGGATCATGGCGGGCCGCGCCGCCGGTGTCACGCGCGAACGGCTGCACCGCGCGGTCGAGCCAGAACGTGAGCGCGGCGAGCATGCCGATGAGGAACAGCGGAACCCATGCCGTCAATCGCTCGGTCAGCATGCCGATCGTCATCCCCGGTGCGCGGCGGGTCGGGCCGCCAGCGAGCCCTGTGCGTGCAGGATGAGCTCGCACACCTCACGCGCCGCGCCCCGGCCGCCGCGGGCGCGGGTCACGTAATGCGAGCGGCGGCGCACCGCCGCCGGCGCGTCCGGCACCGCCACCGCCAGCCCGCAGCGCTCCATCACCGGCAGGTCCACGAGGTCATCGCCGAGGTACGCGCACGACGTCGCGGCGGCGGCGCATCGGCCGAGCAGCTCGCTGAACGCCGCAAGCTTGTCCCCGGCGCCCTGGATGAGCAGCTCGACGCCGAGGTTGCGCGCGCGCTCTTCCACGGCTCGCGAGGCGCGGCTCGAGAGGATGGCGAGCAGGATACCGCTCTCCTTGAGCAGCCTCATGCCGTGGCCGTCCCGGACGTTGAACGCCTTCAGTTCCTCACCTTTATCGGTGAAGTAGAGCGTGCCGTCGGTCAGCACGCCGTCCACGTCGAATATGGCGACGCGGATCTTTCTGGCGCGCTCGTAAATATCCTGCATGGCGCTTCCCATTCCGGGTTCAAAGTTCCATGTTCCATGTTCAGGGTTCAACGTTCAGGGTTCA
>DAIDBG010000353.1 GCA_027310225.1 bacterium
ACGTGGTCGATGTGGTCGAGGCATTGGACCTCTCGGGGCTGGTGCGCCGGGATGCCGGCCGGGGCAGCGAGGCGCATCACCCGGGGACGCTGCTCGCGCTGCTGATCTACGGTTACGCCACCGGGGTGCACGCGAGCCGGCCCAGTGCGCTCTCCCACGGGCCGGTGCTGAAACTCAAAGAGCAATTGCAGGCCGAGCGCGAGCGGCGCCCGAACGCGGGACGTCGCCCCCCGGGGCCCCCCCGGCCCCTCCCAGCCCCGCGGTTGACCCCCAGGCGCAGGTCAATCTCACCGACGCCGATTCGCGCATCATGAAGGGGCAGGCTCAGGGCTTCGAGCAGTGCTACCACGCGCAGCTTGCCGTGGACAGGGAAAGCCGGCTCATTGTGGCCCCCGGATTGACGCAAGAAGTCAACGACAAACAGCCATTGATCCCGGCCCTGGAGAGGCTGCGCGCGGTGCCAGCCGAACTCGGTAGCGTGCAAGCGCTGGTGGCCGATAACGGCTTTCTGAGCGAGGCGAATGGGAACGCCTGCGCGGCGCCTGAGCCGCAGGGTGCCCCACCGATCGTGCCGTTCATTGCCAGGGGACGAGAGCGCCATCACACCGATCTGATGCAACGATTCGCTCCCGAGCCGCTCGGGCCGGTGCCTCAAGAGCCCCTCGCGGCGATGGCGCACCGGCTCAAGACCGGTGAGGGACGGGCGCTCTACGCCTTGCGCAAAAGCACGGTCGAACCGGTGATCGGCATCATCAAGTCGGTGATGAAGTTCCGCCAGTTCCTGCTGCGCGGCGTGGATCACGTCGCCGGAGAAGGGGACTGGGTGTGCCTTGCCTATAATGTGAAGCGGATGCATCGGATGCAGGCCACCTGAGCGACGGTTTCCGATCAATAAATACCCTATTACAGCCTGTCGGCTCAGCCGGAGCCGGGAGCGACTACCCCTGCATTCACACCGCCCGTTGATCGCGCCAAGTCCGACAGGCTGCTAGCTACCGATGGCGAAAGCGAAGTCTGTTTACAGCTGCACCGAGTGCGGCGGGCAGGTGCTCAAGTGGCAGGGCCAGTGCCCGCACTGCCAGGCGTGGAACACGCTGGTCGAGACCGTCGCCGAGGCGACGCCCGCCGGCTCGAACCGTTACGGGCGCCTGACCGCAGCGGGCAGGCCGCAACGTCTGTCCGAAGTCGAGGCGCGCGAAGAGAGCCGGATACCGAGTGGCCTGGAAGAATTCGACCGCGTGCTGGGCGGCGGGCTGGTGCCGGGCGGCGTCGTGCTGATCGGTGGCGAGCCCGGCATCGGCAAGTCCACCCTGCTGCTTCAGTCGCTTTCCGAAATCGGCAAGTCGCGCAAGGTGCTGTATGTGAGCGGCGAGGAGTCGCCGCAGCAAATCGCGCTGCACGGGAGGCGGCTGGGTGTGGACGCGGGCAACGTGATCATCCTCCCGGACACCAATCTCCAGCGCATCGAATCCGTTATCCGGTCGGAGCGGCCGGAAGTGGCCGTGATTGACTCGATTCAAACCCTGTACTTCGACGAGCTGCAGTCGGCGCCCGGCTCGGTGGCGCAGGTGCGCGAGTGCGCCTCCCGGCTCACGCGCGTCGCCAAGAGCGCCGCGGCCACGATGGTGCTCATCGGACACGTCACCAAGGAAGGCGCGATAGCCGGTCCACGCGTGCTCGAACACATGGTGGATACCGTGCTCTATTTCGAAGGCGACACGCACTCGAGGTTTCGCCTCGTCCGTGCCTTCAAGAACCGCTACGGGGCAGTCAACGAGCTGGGCGTGTTCGCCATGGAAGAGAAGGGATTGAAAGGCGTGTCCAACCCCTCGGCCCTGTTCCTGTCGCAGTACGGTGCCGAGGTCGCGGGCTCGTGCGTGATGGTGACGCAGGAGGGCACGCGCCCGCTGCTGGTCGAGATCCAGGCGCTGGTGGACGACGCGCATGCGCCCAACCCGCGCCGTCTTTCCGTCGGCCTGGAGCAGAACCGGCTCGCGCTGCTGCTCGCGGTGCTGCACCGCCACGCCGGCATCGCGTGCTTCGACCAGGACGTGTTCGTGAACGCCGTGGGCGGGGTGAGAATCAGCGAGCCCGCGGCGGACCTCGCGGTGCTGATGGCGGTGGTGTCCTCGCTGAGAAACCGGGCGCTGCCGCCGAAGCTGGTGGTGTTCGGTGAGGTGGGACTCACGGGCGAGGTGCGTCCGGTGCAGCGCGGGCAGGAGCGGCTGCGCGAGGCGGCCAAGCTCGGCTTCACCCGGGCCCTGATTTCCAGGGCGAACCGGCCGCGGAGCGCGGTCCCCGGCATTGACGTCACCGCGGTCGAGCAGGTGGAGCAGGCGGTGGCGTTGCTGCGCTAGGAGTTTGCCGGGCTTCGGGCCGGCAAACTCCTAGCGCAGCGCGTCGGGATGCCAGGTCCGACAGGCGGCTGGACACGCGCTACAATGACTGCATGAGCATGACCCGCGAGCTGTCCGCCGGCGCCGAGCGGATCCACGAGCAGGCAGTGCACTCGCTCTTCAAGCTGCTGGAGAGCATTTGCGAGGGCGCGGTCGTCGTGGACCGCGAGGCGCGCATCGCCTGGATCAGTGACAAGTACTGCGCGCTGCTCGGGCTCGGCAGCGCGGACGATGCGCTCGGAAAAGAGATCGAGCAGGTGATCCCGGCGAGCCTGATGCGCCAGGTGGTCAAGACCGGGGAGCCGATCCTGCTCGACATCATGGACGTGGGCAACCAGTCCTTTGTCGTGACCCGCCTTCCGCTGCGCGACGAGGAGGGGACCGTGACGGGCGCGGTGGGCTTCGTGCTTTACGACAAGCCGCAGTATCTCAAGCCGCTGGTGTCGAAGTTCGACAAGCTGCAGCGCGAGCTCGCCGCGGCCCAGCGCGCGCTCGCCGAGCAACGCCGTCCCAAGTACACCTTCTCGAGCTTCGTGGGCGCGAGCGCCGCCTGCCTAGAAGTGAAGCGCCAGGCCCGCCGCGCCGCGCAGCTCGACACCACGGTGCTGCTGCACGGGGAGACGTGCACCGGCAAGGAGCTCCTCGCACATGCGATCCACGCGGTATCCGCGCGCGCCGACCGGCCGTTTATCGGGGTCAATCTCGCCGCGGTACCGGAGAATCTCCTCGAGGCGGAGTTCTTCGGCGTCGTGCCCGGCGCCTACACCGGCGCCGAGCGCCGGGGGCGCGACGGGAAGCTGAAGCTCGCCGACGGCGGCACGCTCTTTCTCGACGAAGTCGGCGATATGCCGCTCACCCTGCAGTCGAAGCTGCTGCGCGTGTTGCAGGAACAGGAATTCGAGCCGCTCGGCTCGAACCGGGTGATCAGGGTGGACGTGCGCGTGATCGCCGCCACCAGCCGCGACCTGAAGCAGCTCGTGGAGGAGGACCGGTTCCGTTCCGATCTCTACTACCGGCTCAACGTGCTGCCCATCAACGTGCCCCCGCTGCGCGAGCGGATCGAGGATCTGGAGGCGCTGTGCGAGGTCATCCTCGAGCGCATCGCCGAGCGCACCGGGCTGCCGCAGCGCGAACTCGCGCCTGACGCGCTGGCGGCGCTCGCGGCCTGCTCGTGGCCCGGCAACGTGCGCGAGCTGAGAAACGTCCTGGAGCAGGTGACGATGCTCGCGGAGATGACGCGCATCACGGCGCGGGACTTCGCCTCCATCCTGCCGGATCTGGCGGTCGGCGCCGCGCACGATCACCATGGCAGGACGCACGGGCACGCGCGTCGGCTGGCGGACGCGGTAACGGAAGCCGAAGCTGCCGCGATCCGCGAAGCCCTGGCTGCTGCCAGGGGCAACAAGGTCACCGCCGCACGCCTGCTGGGCATCTCGCGCGCGACGCTTTACGAAAAACTGCAGCATCTCGGACCGACAGCCTGCCGGACTTGATGTCCGCCGAATCGGACGAAGTAAAGCCGATTAAATACAAAAGGGTATGGATTCGGCCTGCTGGCTGTCCGGATTTTCAGTCAGAATAACCCGTCATATCCCTGCAAGGACCGATTCCCCTGTGCGGACCGGAATCACGAGCCGTGTAAGAACAAGAGGATAAGGATGCATGGCACGGGGCTTGCGGGAACCCATGATGGCACACAAAATGGTGCCGGGCATGCTCCGGCATCGGGCGGCGACCCAGTGCACACAATAATGAGCCGCCCGGCCCGCGGGACCGCCGCGGCGGCCAGCTCTGCCCTGGAGGAGTGATGGCGCGTTCCAGCGCGTACGACGTCGGGCTTGATCGCAATGCGGCGAACTACACGCCGCTCTCTCCGCTGTCGCTGCTCGCGCGCACGGCGTACGTCTATCCGAAGCGCCTTGCGGTGATTCACGGCGGCTGGCGGCTGACGTGGGGCGAGGTTTACGGCCGCTGCCGGAAACTGGCCTCCGCCCTGGCGCGGGCCGGCGTCGGGCACGGCGACACGGTGGCGGCGATGCTGCCCAACGTCCCGGCCATGTGCGAGATGCACTTCGGCGTCGCGATGGCGGGCGCGGTGCTGAACACCCTCAACACGCGGCTCGACGCCGAGACCATCGCCTTCATGCTCGACCATGCCGGGGCCCGGGTGCTCGTCACCGACCGGGAGTTTTCCGCCGTCATCGAGCAAGCCGTCCGGATCGCGAAAGTCAAGCCATTGGTCATTGACGTGGATGACCCGGAATACGTCGGCGGAAAGTTCATCGGCAAGACCACCTACGAGGCATTCATTGACGGTGGCGACCCGAACTTCGCGTGGCGATTGCCCGCCGACGAGTGGGACGCCATCTCGCTCAACTACACCTCCGGCACCACCGGCAACCCCAAGGGCGTGGTCTATCACCACCGCGGCGCGTATCTGAACGCGCTTTCCAATATCGTAAGCTGGGGCATGCCGCCGCACCCGGTGTACCTGTGGACGCTGCCGATGTTCCACTGCAACGGCTGGTGCTTCAACTGGACCATCGCCGCGGCGGCCGGGACCAACATATGCCTGCGCCGGGTGGATGCGAAACTCATCTTCGACCTCATCCGCAGGCACCGCGTGACCCATTATTGCGGCGCGCCGATCGTGCACAACCTGCTGATCAACGCGCCGCAGGAATGGAAGCAGGGCATCACCCACAAGGTTCACTGCCTGGTCGCGGCGGCGGCGCCGCCCGCCGCGGTGATCGAGGGCATGGAGAAGATGGGCTTCGACATCACCCATGTGTACGGGCTTACCGAGACCTACGGTCCGGCGGCGGTGTGCGCGAAGCACGAGGAATGGACGCGGCTCCCGCTCGAGCAGCGCGTGGAACTGAACGGGCGCCAGGGCGTGTGGTACCACGCGCAGGAGCGCATGACCGTGCTCGATCCCGCCACCCTCCAGCCCGTGCCGTGGGATGGCGAGACCATGGGGGAGGTGATGTTCCGCGGCAACCTCACCATGAAGGGCTACCTCGGAAACGAAACGGCGACACGGGGGGCGTTCGCGGGCGGCTGGTTCCACACCGGTGATCTCGGCGTGATGCAGCCCGAGGGCTACGTCAAGATCAAGGACCGCGCGAAGGACATCATCATCTCGGGGGGCGAGAATATCTCCTCGCTGGAAGTCGAGGACGTGCTCTACCGCCATCCCGCGGTGATGGCGGCGGCGGTGGTGGCGCAGCCGGACGCGAGGTGGGGCGAGGTGCCGTGCGCCTTCGTCGAGCTGAAGGAGGGCGCACAGGCAGCGGAAGGAGAAATCATCGAATATTGCCGTGGCCGCCTGGCGCATTTCAAGGCGCCCAAACGCGTGGTGTTCGGGGCGCTGCCCAAGACCTCCACCGGAAAAATCCAGAAGTTCATCCTGCGCGAGCGGATGAAATCAGCTTCCGCCATCGCCACTTGACGGCAGTGACCGAGTTCCATCAACTGCGGTTCGCTCGAGCGCTCAATCAATCACTCACCTGGTCACTCACTCACCGGATCCAATGAGCGGCGATCAAATCCTCGAGACCAGCGGCTTGACGAAGGAGTTCAGGGGCTTCGTTGCGGTGAAAGACGTGGCCCTCAAAGTGAAGCGCGGCACGATACACGCGCTGATCGGCCCGAACGGCGCGGGCAAGACCACCTGCTTCAATCTGCTCACCAAGTTCCTCGAGCCGACCGCCGGCTCGATCTTCTACAACGGGGTGGACATCACCCGCGCGAACCCGGCCGATATCGCGCGCCGCGGCGTCATCCGCTCGTTCCAGATCTCCGCAGTGTTCCTGCGTCTGACCGTGCTCGAGAACGTGCGCGTGGCATTGCAGCGCAAGCTGGGAAACTCATTCCATTTCTGGCGACCGGAAAAGGTGCTCGACGAGCTCAATGACCGGGCGCTGGAGCTGCTGCGGGCGGTTGATCTCGCGGGATTCGCCGGCACCGTGACCGTGGAATTGCCGTACGGCCGCAGGCGCGCGCTCGAGATCGCCACCACGCTGGCGATGGACCCGGATCTGATGCTGCTCGATGAGCCTACCGCCGGGATGGGGCACGAGGACGTTGACCGCGTCACCCACCTCATCAAGACCGTGGCGAAGGGGCGCACCGTGCTGATGGTCGAGCACAACATGAGCGTGGTGTCGAGCATTTCCGACACCATCACCGTGCTGCAGCGCGGCTCGGTCCTCGCCGAGGGCCCGTACTCCGAGGTGTCCGGCAACCCGCAGGTGATGGAGGCCTACATGGGGACGGCGCATGCCTGAGGCGCGCGAAGTGCTGCGGGTCGCCGATCTGCACGCGTGGTACGGGGAATCCCACGTGCTCCATGGGGTGGATTTCGCGGTCCAGCGGGGCGAAGTGGTGACGCTGCTCGGGCGCAACGGCGCCGGGCGCACCTCCGCCCTGAAGAGCATCCTCGGGATGGTCGGGCGCCGCAGCGGATCAATCCTGATCAACGGGGTGGAAGCGATCAACCTGCCGTCCCACCGCATCGCGCGCCTGGGCGTCGGCTACTGTCCCGAGGAGCGCGGCATCTACGCGAGCCTTTCCACCGAGGAGAACCTGCTGCTGCCGCCGCAGGTGCAGGCGGGCGGCATGCCGGTCGAGGAAATCTATCGGATGTTTCCCAACCTCGAGGAGCGGCGCGCGAGCCAGGGCACGCGGCTTTCGGGCGGGGAGCAGCAGATGCTGGCGATGGCGCGGATCCTGCGCACCGGGGCGCGCCTGCTGTTGCTCGACGAGATAACCGAAGGCCTGGCGCCGGTGATCGTGCAGGCGCTTGCGCGCGTGATCCTGCAGTTGAAGGAGCGCGGACTGACCATCGTGCTGGTGGAGCAGAACTTCCGCTTCGCCATGCCGCTTGCCGACCGGCACTATATCATGGAGCACGGCGGGATCGCGCATGCGTTCACCGCCGCGGAATTGCAATCGAAAACGGACCTGCTTCACGAGTATCTGGGAGTTTGACGTTCGCATCTTTCAACCCGTAACCAGGAGGGCCTAGCCATGTTGGTCAGACGCGCCATACAAATTGCAGCAGCCTTCGCATTGAGCGCCGGTTTCGCGCAGGCGCAAATCTCGGACGGCGTGATCAAGATCGGGGTCATGAACGACCAGTCGGGCACCTATGCCGATCTGGCCGGCCCCGGCTCGGTGGCGGCGGCGCGCATGGCGGTCGAGGACTTCGGCGCCGCCAGGAAAGGCATGAAGGTCGAGATACTGGTCGCAGACCACCAGAACAAGCCCGAGGTCGGCTCCAGCATCGCGCGCCAGTGGTTCGACGTGGACAAGGTGGACGTGATCGTGGACGTGCCCACCTCCTCGGTCGTGCTGGCCGTGAACCAGATCGTGAAGGAGAAGAACAAGGTGCTGCTCGTCTCCACCGGCGCGACCTCGGACCTCACCGGAAAGGCGTGCACGCCGAATTCGATCCACTGGACGTACGACACCTGGTCGCTTGCCAACGGCACCGGCTCGGCGATCGTGAAGACCGGCGGGAATACCTGGTTCTTCATCACTGCCGACTACGCCTTCGGCCTCGCGCTCGAGCGCGACACCGAGGCGGTGGTGCTCAAGAACGGCGGCAAGGTCCTCGGCAGGGTGCGCGCTCCGTTCCCGTCCTCGGACTTTTCCTCGTTCCTGCTCCAGGCGCAGGCCTCGAAGGCGAAGATCATCGGGCTCGCCAATGCCGGCGCCGACACCACCAACGCCATCAAGCAGGGCGCGGAATTCGGCATAGCCAAGGGCGGCCAGCAGTTCGCAGGGCTGCTGGTGTTCCTGACCGATATACGCGCACTGGGGCTCGACAAGGCGCAGGGGCTGCTGCTGACCGAATCGTTCTACTGGGACCTCAACGACCAGACGCGCGCGTTCTCCAAGCGCTTCGCGGAACGCTACAAGGGCGCAATGCCGACCATGGCGCAGGCGGGCGTCTATTCCGCGGTACTGCACTACCTGAAGGCGGTCGAGGCGCTGAAATCGGATGCACCGGGGGACAAGGTCGTTGCCAAGATGAAGGAGCTGCCGACCGACGATCCGATCTTCGGCAAGGGCCGCGTGCGCCAGGACGGCCGCAAGATCCACAACATGTACCTGTTCGAGGTGAAGAAGCCCTCCGAGTCGAAGGGCGCGTGGGACTTCTACAAGCTGCGCGCGACCATTCCCGCCGAGCAGGCGTTCCGGCCGGAGAAGGAAGGCGGCTGCCCGCTCGTCAAGTAAACGCGGAAGGATGAAGGCGGAAGGCGGAGGGATGACCTGGGAGAAGTCAGGTCATCCCCGAGCCCTCATCGCTGATCGAGCGTGAGCGAGATCTTCGGCATCCCGACCCAGGCGCTGTTCGGCCAGCTGCTGATCGGGCTGATCAACGGCTCGTTCTACGCGCTGCTCTCGCTCGGGCTGGCCGTGATCTTCGGCCTGCTCAACATCATCAACTTCGCGCACGGCGCCCAGTACATGATGGGCGCCTTCGGCGCCTGGTTCCTGCTGAATAAGCTTGGGCTGGGCTACTGGGAGGCGCTGGTGATCGCCCCGGTCCTGGTCGGGCTCACGGGCATTGTCATCGAGCGCACCATGCTGCGCCGGCTCTACCGGCTCGATCATCTCTACGGCCTGTTGCTCACCTTCGGGCTGGCGCTGATCATCCAGGGGCTGTTCCGGCAGGAGTTCGGCTCGACCGGGCTGCCCTATTCGATCCCGAAGGCGCTCGAGGGCGGCCAGAACCTCGGCTTCATGTTCCTGCCGAACTACCGCGCCTGGGTGATCGTGTTCTCGCTCGCCGTGTGCCTCGGCACGTGGTACCTGATCGAGAAGACGAAGCTCGGATCGTATCTGCGCGCGGCGACCGAGAATCCGCGGCTCACGCAGGCGTTCGGCATCAACGTCCCGCGCATGGTCACGCTCACCTACGGCTTCGGCGTGGCGCTCGCCGCGCTCGCCGGCGTGATGGCGGCGCCGATCTACAGCGTGAACCCGCTGATGGGCGCGGACCTCATCATCGTGGTGTTTGCGGTGGTGGTGATCGGCGGCATGGGCTCGATCATGGGCTCGATCGTCACCGGCTTCGTGCTGGGGCTGGTGGAGGGGCTCACCAAGGTGTTCTATCCCGAAGCCTCCAATACCGTGATCTTCATCATCATGGCGATCGTGCTCATGATCAAGCCCGCCGGCTTGTTCGGAACGCAGAAGTAAGACGCGACGATGGCGAGCGAAGCCCCGGCAATCGGCCCGCCCGCCCGGACCCGCGAGCTGCGGCACCATCGCATCGGGTTCCTGGTGATGCTCGCGTTCTTCGCGTTCGCGCCGGCCGTGATCTACCCGGTGTTCCTGATGAAGGTGATGTCTTTCGCGCTGTTTGCCAGCGCGTTCAACCTGCTGATCGGTTACGCCGGGTTGCTGTCCTTCGGCCACGCCATGTTCCTCGGTACGGCGGGCTACACTGCGGCGTACGCCGCCAAGGCGTGGGGCCTGACGCCGGAGCTCGCGATACTCGCCGGCACGGCCGCTTCCTGCCTGCTCGGCTTCGTGACCGGCCTGATCTCCATCCGGCGCCAGGGCATCTACTTCGCCATGATCACGCTGGCGCTCGCGCAGATGGTCTATTTCTTCGCGGTGCAGGCGCCGTTCACGGGCGGGGAAGACGGCATTCAGGCGGTGCCGCGCGGCAGGCTGTTCGGACTGATTGACCTCGCCGACATCACGGCGATGTACGTCACGGTGTTCGTGATCTTCTTCGGGGGGTTTCTCCTGATATACCGCATCATTCACTCGCCGTTCGGCCAGGTATTGAAGGCGATCCGCGAGAACGAGCCGCGCGCGATTTCGCTCGGCTACGATACGAACCGCTACAAGATGCTCGCGTTCGTGCTGTCGGCCACGCTCTCGGGACTCGCGGGCGCGACCAACGCGCTGGTGTTCCAGCTCGCGGCGCTGAACGCCGTGCACTGGACCATGTCCGGCGAGGTCGTACTGATGACGCTGGTCGGGGGGCTTGGCACGGTGTTCGGACCGGTCGTCGGAGCGCTCGTCGTGCTTGCGCTGGAAAATTACCTGGCGCAGCTCGGCGCCTGGGTCACCATCGTGCAGGGCCTGGTCTTCGTCGTGTGCGTGCTGACGTTCCGCCGCGGCATCGTCGGCGAGCTGGCGGGGTTCCTCGACAAGCCCTTTCGCCTGCGGCTCAAGCTCGTGGTCGAGCCGCCGGCGCCCCGGCATACCGTCAGGCTCGGCGTGGTGTCGAGCCTCACGGGACCGCTGTCCCTGCTCGGGCGGGCGGGCGTCGAGGGCGCACGGCTTGCGGTGGCCGACCTCAACGCGGCCGGCGGCGTGCTGCGGGCGAGGGTGGAACTCGTCGTCCGCGACGACGGCGGCAGCCCGGAGGCCGGCGCCCGCGAGGCGCGCAACCTGATTGATGAAGCGGGAGCGGCCGCGCTGCTCGGACCCGTTTCGAGCGCCATCCTGCTGCCCATGTCCGAGGTGGCCCGGGAGCGCAAGACGATACTCCTTTCCCACACCGCGAACAGCGAGCGGGCGTTCGTGCAGAAGGGGCATCGCTACATCTTCTCCCTCGTGCCGAACACCTATATCGAGGGCGGGGCAGTGGCGGCCTACATGGCGAAGAGGCCGTACCGGCGTTACCTCATCCTCGGTCCCGACTACGAGCTGGGCCACATCGAGGCGGAGGCGTTCGAGCGGCGCCTGCGCCAGGAACGCCCCGACGTCGAGATTGTCGGCCGGCTCTGGCCCCGGCTCGGCGAGGCCGAGTACGGCCCGTGGATCGAGCAGATCCTGGCGGCGCAGCCGGAGGCTGTTTTCACGAATCTCTACGGCTCCGACCTGGTCGAATTCACGCGCCAGGCGCGCTCCACGGGACTGTTCGAGCGGGTCCGGGTGGTGGGGCTCTACGACGTGGAAGCCCTGCAGGCGCTGGGCCGCAACGCCGTGGAGGGCGTGATCGGCTACGACCGCGGGCCGTTCCATGTCATCCGCCAGCTCGAGCCGAGCCCGGCATTCGAGGCGTTCATCCGCCACTTCGGCGCCGCCACCAACAAATATCCCTCGACGTGGGCGATCAGCGCCTACGATGCCGTGATGGCGTGGGCCAAGGCGGCGGAGACGGCCGGCAGCTTCGACACCGAGCCGGTCGTGGACACGCTGGAGCGGCTGCAGTTGCCCTCGCTCCGGGGGCCCGGCCGGTACTTCCGCAAACTGGACCATCAGGCGAACGTGGGGACCTATATTGGCGAAGTCGCGTGGAATCCCGGGTTCCCGGATTTTGCGATCTGGAAGGACCCGACCTACATCCCGGCCGAGCAGGTCTGGCGTCCTGAGCACGAGGTGCTCGAGCTCCGTGGCGAGCGCCCGGCGCCGGTTGAGCGGCCCACGGCGCGCGTGCCAGGGGGGCAGGATGAGCCGCCGGCGCGTTCGTTCCCGTCGTCATCTTCATAAAAGCAAAATCGCCTGAAGAAGCCGCACGACGGCGACCACACTGTGGTCCGCCGTTTCTCGGCGGCGCCGCCTTGCGGTAAAATGACAACCCTTCCGTTCCGAAACCCGATACTGCCCCGCAGGAGAATCCATGAAGGTGCTGGTGACCGTAAAGCGCGTGGTTGACCCCTATGTCAAGGTGCGCGTGAAAGCCGACGGCAGCGGCGTCGAGACCGCCAACGTGAAGATGACCATGAACCCGTTCTGCGAGATCGCGGTCGAGCAGGCGGTGCGCATGAAGGAAGCGGGCACGGTCACCGAGATCGTCGCCGTCTCGATCGGCACGCAGCAGAGCCAGGAGACGCTGCGCACCGCGATGGCGATGGGCGCCGACCGCGGCATCCTGGTGGAGACCGACGTGGAAGTGCAGCCGCTCGCGGTGGCGAAGGTGCTGAAGGCGATCGTCGCCAAAGAGAGCCCGAAGCTCGTCATCCTGGGCAAGCAGGCGATTGACGACGATTCCAACCAGTCCGGCCAAATGCTCGCCGCGCTGCTCGGCTGGCCGCAGGCGGCTTTCATCTCGAAGATCGCGGTCAACGGCGACGGCGCGGACGTCACGCGCGAGATTGACGGCGGGCTGGAGAAGCTCGCGCTCAAGCTGCCGGCGGTGGTGACGACCGACCTGCGGCTGAACGAGCCGCGCTACGTCACGCTGCCCAACATCATGAAGGCGAAGAAGAAGCCGCTCGAGGTGGTGAAGCCCGACGCACTGGGCGTGGACGTCGCGCCGCGGCTGAAGACGCTCAAGGTGGAGGAGCCCCCCAAGCGCGGCGCGGGCGTCAAGGTCGCCGACGTGAAGGAGCTGGTGGCGAAGCTGAAGAACGAGGCCAAGATCATCTAGAGGCCGTGATTCGTGAATCGTGAATCGTGATTCGTGTTTGAAACCTGAAATCTGATACGGAAAGAACATGGCGGTTCTGGTCATAGCAGAGCACGATGGAAAGAACCTCAAGCCCGGCACGGCGAACGCGGTGACGGCGGCGGGGAAGATGGGCGGGGACGTCGCCGTGCTAGTAGCGGGGCACCAGTGCGCGGCGGCCGCGCAGGCGGCGGCGAAGCTCGCGGGCGTGAAGAAGGTGCTGCATTGCGACGCGCCGCATTACGAGGGCTCGCTTGCGGAAAACCTGGCCGCGCTGATCGTGCCGCTCGCGGCGAATTATTCACACGTGGTCGCGCCGGCGACCGGCTTCGGCAAGAACCTGATGCCGCGCGTGGCGGCGCTGCTCGACGTGCAGCAGATATCCGACATCAGCGCGGTGCAGTCGCCCGACACCTTCGTGCGGCCGATCTATGCCGGCAACGTGCTTGCCACCGTGCAGTCCTCCGACAGGATCAAGGTCGTCACGGTGCGCGGCACCGCATTCGACGCGGCAGGGGCGGCGGCCGCGGCCGCGCCGGTCGAGGCGCTGGCGGCGGGGCCGGACGCCGGACTGTCGAAATTCAACGGCCAGGAGCTCACCAAGTCGGCCCGTCCCGAGTTGGCCGCCGCGCGGATCATCGTCTCCGGCGGCCGCGGCATGGGCAGCGCCGAGAATTTCAAGATTCTCGATGCGCTCGCCGACAAGCTCGGCGCCGCGGTCGGCGCCTCGCGCGCCGCCGTGGATTCGGGCTTCGTGCCCAACGATTACCAGGTCGGCCAGACTGGCAAGATCGTCGCGCCGGAGCTCTACATCGCGGTCGGCATCTCGGGCGCGATCCAGCACCTCGCGGGCATGAAGGACAGCAAGGTGATCGTCGCCATCAACAAGGACGCGGAGGCGCCGATCTTCGCCGTGGCGAATTACTGGCTGGTCGAGGACCTGTTCAAGGCAGTTCCCGAGCTGACTCGGGAACTGTAAATGAAATAGTGAAGTGAACGATCAATGGGGCGGCTTATGGCGAGCAGCCGACCACTTCCCATCGCGCACCCTCCATTGCCACGTTTGACCGATGTCGAGGTACGCCGCCCCATTAAGTGACATGCAGTTCGCCATCCGCGAGCTGGCGGGGCTCTCCGAGGTCTCGGCCCTGCCCGGCTGCGAGGAGGTGAACGCCGAGCTGGTGGGCGCGGTGCTCGGCGAAGCCGCGAAGTTCGCGCAGGAAGTGCTCGATCCCCTCAACCGCGAGGGCGACAAGCAGGGCGCGAAGCTCGCCGACGGTAACGTCACGGCGCCCGCGAGGTTCAAGGAAGCCTACCGGCAATTCGTCGAAGCGGGCTGGAACGGCCTGTCGGGCCAGACGCAGAACGGCGGGCAGGGACTGCCGCACATCGTGGCGATGCCCGTGCAGGAGATGTGGAACAGCGCCTGCATGTCCTTCTGCCTGGCTCCCATGCTCACCTCCGGCGTGCTCGAGGCGCTGAAGATCCACGGCTCGCCCGAACAGCAGAAGCGCTATGCGCCGCCGCTCACGTCGGGCCGGTGGAGCGGCACCATGAACCTCACCGAGCCGCAGGCGGGCTCGGACCTCTCCGCGGTGCGCACGCGCGCGGTGCGCGAAGGCGACCACTACCGCATCCAGGGCACCAAGATCTTCATCACCTGGGGCGAGCACGACCTGACGGAGAACATCGTGCACCTGGTGCTCGCCCACCAGGTGCACGAT
>DAIDBG010000372.1 GCA_027310225.1 bacterium
GTACTCGGGCGCGCCGAACTTGAGGGCCAGCTCGGCGAGCGGCGGGGCGAACACGGCGATGAGCAGGGTGGCAATGGTACCGGCGGTGAACGAGCCGATGGCGGCGATCGCCAGCGCCGGCCCGGCGCGCCCCTGGCGCGCCATCTGGTAGCCGTCCAGGCAGGTGACGACCGCGGAGACCTCGCCCGGGAGGTTCACCAGGATGGCGGTGGTGGAGCCGCCGTACTGCGCGCCGTAGTAGATCCCCGCCAGCATGATGAGCGCAGGAGTCGCCGACATGTTGAAGGTGAGCGGCAGCAGTATCGAGATTGTCGCGAGCGGGCCGATGCCCGGCAGCACGCCGATCAGCGTGCCGAGAAACACGCCGAGGAAGGCGAACCACAGGTTCTGCAGCGACAGCGCGACGCTGAAGCCCAGTATCAGATTGTTGAACAGTTCCATGTCACAGGCCTTTCAGCAGGGGGTACGGCAGCTCCAGGCCGTAGATGAACAGGCCCACCGAGCCCGCGGTCAGGACCAGGGTCAGCAGCAGCACCTCGACGAGCCTGAACTCCCTGCCGGCGGCGGCCGACAGGAACGTCAGCGCGACCAGAGCGGGGATGAACCCGGCGCTCTCTATCAGCACGCCGAAAACGACCGCCGAGACCGGCAGCAGGACGAGCGCCCGCAGCGACCACGACGATCCCTTGACTTTCTCGGGCTTCAGCACCCCCTGCGCCATGATGTAGATGCCGAACAGCACGAGGATGCCGCCGAGCACGATCGGGAAATAGCCCGGCCCCATCCGCAGTGTGCTGCCGAACGGGTAGTCGCGCGCGATGAATATCGCGGCGGTGCCGACGAGGATGAACATCAGGCCGGAGAGGAAATCCCGGTTGCTGCGTAGATCAACTTTCATGGGGTGACCCTGCGGACGGAAAGATGGGCGCACGATAGCGGCGCCGGGTGCGGCGGTGTATTGGGGAAAACCCTGACGCGGGAGCCGGGGCGGCCGCTCAGCCGGGCCCGCTGCGGCTGCTGAGGACGATCTGCACCAGCTCGGCGACGGAACTCGCGCCGAGCTTTTCCATCACTTTCGCGCGGTGCGCCTCGACCGTCTTGACGCTGATGCCGAGCGCGCCGGCGATCACCTTGTTCATCCTGCCGGCGACGACGAGCTCCATTACCTCGCGCTCGCGCCGGGTGAGCGCGGCCACGCGCGCGGCGGCGGAATGCCGCCGCGCGCTGTCCAGCAGCGCCGCGCGGTCGAGCCGCGCCGCGCTCTCGATCAGTGCCAGCAGCGCGCGGTCCTTGAACGGCTTCTCGATGAAATCGAGGGCGCCCTTCTTGATCGCGTTGACCGCCATCGGCACGTCGCCGTGGCCGGTCACGAAGACGACGGGAAGGGTATGACCGCGCCGGATCAGTTCCTCCTGGAGCTCGATGCCGCTCATTCCAGGCATGCGGATGTCGAGCACCAGGCACACGGCGGCGCCGGGACGGCAGGAAGCCAGGAATTCCCCGGCGCTCGCGAAGGATTCGACGCCGTAGCCCGCCGACTCGATCAGCCAGCACAGCGAGTCGCGGAACGCCTCGTCGTCGTCCACCACGTAGATGAGGGGGGGTCCGGCCTTTTCGGTCATGCCGGCGCGATGGGCAGGGAGAAATGGAAGATGCTGCCGCCCGAAGGATCGCGGGAAAACCACAGCCTCCCGGCGTGGGCCTCGATGATCGAGCGGCAGATGTGCAGGCCCAGTCCCAGGCCCCGCGGCTTGGTGGTGAAGAACAGCGTGAACAGATTTTCCTCGATCCGGGGGTTGATGCCGTGGCCCCGGTCGGCGACCGCGACCTCGACCGTGTCCGCCGTGCCGGCGGAGGTCCGGATGACCAGCCGGCGGTCCCCGGGCGCCGTTTCCCGCATGGCCTCGACGGCGTTCCTGACCAGGTTGAAGACGACCTGCTCGATCATCACCGTGTCGGCGCGCACCGGCGGCAGGCCGGCGGCGAGGTCCGTCACGACCCTGACCGAGTTTTTCTCGGCCTCGATTGCCGTCATGGCCGCGACCTCCGCAATCACTTCGTTGAGGTCGCAGGCGGCGAAGCGCGGCTCGCGCCTGCTGACGAGATCCCGCGCGCGCTGGAGGATCCTGCCCGCGCGCTCGGCCTGCTTGCCCGACTTCTCGAGGGCGGCAAGCAGCTCGCCGGCGTTCCAGGCCCCGGAGCGCAGCCGCCGCACGCAGCCCATGTTGTAGTTTGCGATGGCGGCGAGCGGCTGGTTCAGCTCGTGCGCCAGAGTGGAAGCCATCTCGCCCACCGTGATCAGTTGCGCGGTCATCTGCAGTCTTTCCTGCTGCTGGCGGCTGCGTTCCTCCATCTTCTTCTGCCCGGTGATGTCGGTCGCGAGGTGCAGTTGCACCAGCCGTCCGTCCACCCAGCGGATGGCGCGGGACTGAACGAAGTACCAGCGCTCGCGCCGGGCATCGTGAACTTCGCCCTCCTTGCCCGGGTAGGGCGGCCGCAGCGGCACGCCGGGGTCGCCGAATTCCCTGCGGTACGGCTCATTGGCGTAGAGCAACTCTCCCTCTTCGTCCGCGACGTAAACCGCCGCGTCCAGCCCCTCGAGCACGGTGACGAACCGCTCGTCCGCGTGGCCGAGCGCCGTCTTCAGCATGCTGATGATCACGGCGAAAATGGCGAGGGTGAAAAAGAGGATGAGCGCATCCCATACATGGATCAGCGGGTTGACGTAAACGTCATTCATGAACAGCACGGAGAGTAACCAGAACACCGCCGCGATGATGGACATCACGACGCCGGCTTGGCGGCCGAAGATCCACGCGGAAAGAAAGACCGGCGCCAGATAGAGTATGGAAACGCTCAGCTCGTAGCCGTTCGCATAGTCAATGACCGCCACGCCCGCGATCAGCGCGATGCACAACGCCAGCCAGCCGGGGCCGGGCTGGGCGCGCAGCAGGATGTCGAGCTTGATCACGGGGCGCCTGCCGGGGCGATCTCGTCGGCCCGGCGCTTCCCGCGCGGGCAGTCCGCCTGCGCAGAGGCGAGGGCCGGCACGAGCAGCAACAGGAACAGGCCCCTCAACGCCGGGGACACAAAGGAAAGACCGGACATTCGACAATAATACAGTCTGGCAGCCTGTCGGCTCTGCGGTAAGCAGAAGCAATCACTCCTGCTCTCACCGCGACCGTTGATAATACCAAGGCCGACAGGCTGCTGGATTTGATTTTGTTGCAACGCAAGAGTAACGTTCGCGCTCTCCCGTTCGCAGAAAGCGCAAGAGATGGCCAGCGGCCCTCCCCTGCAGCAGTCCCGCGCGGCGCTGACGCTGCTCGCGCTCGGCGTCGTTTACGGCGACATCGGCACCAGCCCCCTCTACGCAGTCAAGGAAACCTTCGCGCCCGCGCACGGGATCGCGCTGACGACCGCGAACGTCCTCGGCGGCCTGTCCACGATTTTCTGGGCGCTGATGACGGTGGTTTCGCTCAAGTACGTGACCCTCATCATGCGGGCGGACAACCGCGGGGAGGGCGGCATCATGGCGCTGCTCGCGCTCGTATCAGCCTCGATCAAGGCCCACCCGGAGTGGCGCGCCCCGCTCTTCGCGGCCGGGGTCATCGGCGCAGCGCTTTTCTATGGCGACGCCGTGTTGACGCCGGCGATCTCGGTTCTGTCGGCGGTCGAGGGACTGGAAGTGGGCACGTCAGCCTTGAAACCCTACGTGCTTCCAGTTTCGGCGGGCGTGATCATCGCGTTGTTCCTGTTCCAGCGGCACGGCACGGCGGCGGTCGGCGCACTGTTCGGGCCGGTCACCCTGGCGTGGTTCCTGGCGCTCGCCGCCGCCGGCGTTTACGGCATCGCGCAGAATCCGGAAGTGCTGCGCGCCCTGAATCCGTTCCGTGCCCTGGCGTTCCTCACCGGCCACGGCCTCGCGTCGTTCATCGTGCTGGGATCGGTCGTGCTCGCCGTCACCGGCGCGGAGGCGCTCTACGCCGACATGGGCCATTTCGGCAAGGGCGCGGTGCGCATCGCCTGGTTCGGCGTGGTGCTGCCCGCCCTGATGCTCAATTATTTCGGGCAGGGCGCACTCCTGATCGCCAATCCCGCCGCGGTGCAGAACCCCTTCTACCTGCTGGTGCCGGCATGGGCGCTCTATCCGATGGTCGCGCTCGCCACTGCGGCCACCGTGATCGCCTCGCAGGCGACCATTTCGGGCGCCTATTCCATGACCAGGCAGGCGATCCAGCTCGGCTTCCTGCCGCGCCTGAACGTCGTGCAAACCTCGGCGAAGACAATCGGCCAGATCTACGTTCCGGCGATCAACTGGATCCTGCTCGCCGCAGTGATCGCCGCGGTGATCGGCTTCGGCTCTTCCTCGAAGCTCGCTTCCGCGTACGGCGTGGCGGTCACGGGGACAATGCTGGTGACCACGGTGCTGACCTTCTTCGTGATCCGCTACGGCTGGGGATATCCCCTGCTGCTGTGCCTCGGCGCGACCGGGTTTTTCATCCTGGTGGACGTGATGTTTTTCTCGGCGACCCTGATCAAGGTCGTTGACGGCGGCTGGTTTCCGCTGGTGATCGGCGCCGCGATGTTCATGGTGATGACGACGTGGCGGCGCGGGCGCGAAATAATGCTCGCCCGGCTGCGGGCCTCAACGGTGTCGCTGGAACCGTTCCTCGAGTCGCTGTTTCGCGACGCGCCTCAGCGCGTGCCGGGCACCGCGGTATTCCTGACCGCCACGCCCGAGGTGGTGCCGCATGCGCTGTTGCACAACCTCTACCACAACAAATTGCTGCACGAGCGCGTGGTGTTCCTCACGGTGACCGTGAAAGACGTGCCGTGGGTCCCGTTCGAAGAGCGCGTCGCGGTGGAGCCGCTCGGCCGCCACTGTTTCCGCGTGACGCTCAAGTTCGGCTTCATGAATCGGCCGGACGTCTGGCAGTCGCTGAACGAACTATGCCCGGAGCACGGCCTCGAATTCGAGCTGATGCGGACTTCGTTCTTCCTCAGCCGCGAGACGGTGATTCCCGTCGTGGACGCGGAGGGCGGCATGGCGCTGTGGCGCGAACGCCTGTTCGCGGCGATGGCGAGAAACGCCGGCAGCGCCGTCGAGTACTTCAACATCCCCACGAATCGCGTAATAGAACTGGGTACGCAGGTCGAGATCTGAAGGATGAAGGATGAAGGATGAAGGATGGATCCAACTTCCGGCCGTAGGTAACGAAAGGCCGGGACCTGCTTTGGCGCGCGGGGCGAGCAGGTCATCCTTCCACGTTCATCCTTCATCCTTCGCCGCGTCAGCGGCCCTTGAAATCGGGCTTGCGCTTCTTCAGGAAGGCATCCACTCCTTCCTTGTAATCGGCCGTGTCGAAGCAGGCGAAGCCTTCGTCCCATTCGTCCGGCGTGAGCTGCGCGTGCACCGTGAGGCGCTCGATGAACTGCTTGTGCCAGCGGTTGACGAGCGGCGCGCCGTCCGCGATGCGGCGGGCGATGGCGTAGGCCTCGTCCTCGACCTTGTCGTCGGGCACGACGCGGTTGACGAGCCCCTTGCGGTACGCCTCGTCGGCGTCGAACACGCGGCCTTCGAGGAGGATCTCCAGCACGACCGCGCGCCCCGCGAGCGCGAGCAACCCCATCAGCTCGCCGTAAGCCATGGTGAGGCCGAGCTTGCTGACCGGGATGCCGAAGCGGCTCGATTGCCCGCACACGCGCAGATCGCACATCGCGGCGATCTCGAGCCCGCCGCCGACGCATGCGCCCCGGATCAGCGCCACGGTGGGGTGGCGGCAGCGCGCGATGGCCTGCATCGTGTCGTGGATGATGTCGCCATAGCCCTTCGCCTGCCCGGAATTCGCGCGCTCGGCGGCGAACTCGGCGATGTCGGCGCCGGCGGCGAAAGCCTTCCCGCCCGCCCCGCGCACGACAACGCAGCGCAGCGCGTCGTCCGCGGAGAGCGCGCGCATCGCTTCACCCAGCCGCGCCCACATCGCCTTGTCGAGCGCGTTCAGCCGCTCCGGGCGGTTGAGCATGACGGTCGCAATCGCACCGTCGCGGGTGATCAGGATGGGATCCGGCACGGGCAGGGTGATGCTCAGCGGTAGAAGAGCTCGACGAGAAACAGCCCGAAGGGCGGGAAGTAGGTGACCAGCAACAGCACCGCGAGCAGCACGCCGACGAAGTAGATATTGACCCGGCTCACCTCCCAGACCGTCGCCTTGGCGATCGAGCAGGCGACCAGCAGCACGCTCGCCACCGGCGGCGTCTGCTGGCCGATGCCGAGGTTGATGGTGACGATGAGCCCGAAGTGCACCGGGTCTATGCCGACGCTCTTCACCAGCGGCATCACGACCGGCACCACCAGGATGATCGCCGCCGCCGAGTGCAGGAACATGCCGAGCAGGAGGAACAGGACATTCAGCAGCGCGAGCACCACCCATTTGTTGACGGTGAACTCGGTGATCGCGCGCGCGAGCTGTTGCGGCGCCTGGATTTCGGTCAGGTAGGTGCCGAGCAGGGCGGAGGTCGCGACCAGCAGCATCACCACCGCGGTCTGCACGCCGCCTTCGATCATCGCGCGTTTCAAGTGGGCGAGGTCGAGCTCGCGGTAGATCACGAGCCCGATCAGCAGCGCCGCCACCACGGCGAGCGCTGCGCCCTCGGTGGCAGTGACGAAGCCCCCGAAGATGGCGCCGAGGATGATCAGCGGCAGCGTGAATGCCCAGAACGCCTCGCGGAAGGTCTGCTTGATCCGCCGCCACTGCAGCCGTTCCTCGACCGGCAGGTTGTAGCGCCGCGCGAAGTAATAGGCCATGCCCATGAGCCCCAGGCCGCCGAGCACGCCGGGCACGATCCCCGCGACGAACAGCTGCACGACCGACGTTTCGGCCATCACCGCGTAGAGGATCATCGGAATCGAGGGCGGGATGATGACGGCGAGCGTCGCCGCCGAGGACATCACGGCAGCGGCGAGCGGGCTGGGGTAGCCCTTCGACTTC
>DAIDBG010000375.1 GCA_027310225.1 bacterium
GCGCCGAGCTCGCCGCGCTCGGGCCGGAAGCCGAGCGGCGCGTTTCGTCTTTCGCCAAGCGGCGGGCCGCACAGCAGCGTCGGCTGCGCCTGCCGGCCTTCCCGACTACGACCATCGGCTCCTTCCCGCAGACTGGCGGTATCCGCGAGGCGCGGCGCGCTTTCAGAGAGGGCGGGATCGGCGAGGCCGAGTACAAAGAGCGCATCCGCGGCGAGATCAAAGAAGCGATCGTGAGACAGGAAGCGCTGGGGCTGGACGTGCTGGTCCACGGCGAAGCGGAACGCAATGACATGGTCGAGTATTTCGGCGAGCGCCTGACGGGTTTCGTTTTCACTGCGCACGGCTGGGTGCAGAGCTACGGTTCGCGCTGCGTCAAGCCGCCGATCATCTACGGCGATGTCACGCGGCCCGCGCCGATGACCGTGGAATGGGCGACCTACGCCCAGAGTCTTACCGGAAAGCCGGTCAAAGGCATGTTGACAGGTCCGGTGACCATGCTCCAGTGGTCGTTCGTGCGCGACGACCAGCCGCGGGCGACGACGGCGCTGCAGATCGCGCTGGCGGTCCGCGCCGAAGTGCACGATCTCGAATGCGCGGGGATCAAGGTGATCCAGATCGACGAGCCGGCATTGCGCGAAGCGCTCCCGCTCAAGCGTGCGAATTGGCCCGCCTATCTCGAATGGGCGACACGCGCCTTCCGCGTCGCCGCGAACGGCGTGCGCGACGAGACGCAGGTGCACACCCATATGTGCTACGCGGAATTCGCGGACATCCTGCCGGCGCTCGCGAGCCTCGACGCGGACGTGATCACGATCGAAACGTCACGATCGGCGATGGGCTTGCTCGACGGATTCGGCGAATTCACCTACCCGAATGCCATCGGGCCCGGCATCTACGACATCCATTCGCCGCGCGTGCCGGACACCGCTGAAATGATCGCGTTGGTCGAGAAGGCGCGCGCGGTCATCCCGGATGACCGGCTATGGGTGAATCCTGACTGCGGACTCAAGACCCGCGGCTGGCCGGAGGTCGAGGCGGCGCTCACGAACATGGTCGCTGCAGCGCGCCTGCTGCGCCTGCGCGCTAAGAATTCGAAATACAGAATTCCAGATTCAGGGTCACGAGCAAACCATCGAACTTCGCCAACGTAGCCGTGGCCCGCTTCCCGGCTTTGAATTCGTAAACAATGCTGATCGCGTCGCGATCAGCATTGTTCCCAGGGCAGCCCGTCGTGGCGCCAGCCGGTCTTCGCGTTGCGGTGGTGGTTCTCGTCGAGTTCGCCTTCGAAACCGTGCAGCACGTTCGCGACCTGCGTGAAGCCGGCTTCCTCGAGCGCGCGGCCGGCGGCGAGCGAGCGGTTGCCGCTGCGGCAGATGAGCACGATCGGCCGGTCCACGCTCGCCGCCTTCTTCACGTGCGCGACGAAATCGGGATTGATTTCCCAGTTCGGCCCATCGTTCCACGGCACCAGGATTGCGCCCAACGGATGGCCGACGAACAGGTACTCCATCTCGCTGCGGCAATCAATGAAGATCGAGTTCGGGTTCTGCTTCAAGAACTCGTAGGCCTGCTTCGGCTCGAAGTGCTTCATCGGATAATTTCGCTCGCGAACCAGCGGGCGAAATTATAGTCGCAACCGTCCGCAAACCGCCAGCCGGCGCGGCTTTAGCGGTAAAATCACCACTTTTTACGTCACGGTCTTTCGTCGTCACCCGCAACGCCATGACCGACCGCACTTCACAACTCGACGCCCTGCTCAGGCAGCGCATCGTGATCCTCGATGGTGCGATGGGGACCATGATCCAGGGCTACCGGCTCTCGGAGGCGGAATACCGTGGCAGCCGCTTCCGGGACCACCCCCACGATCTCAAGGGCAACAACGATCTCCTCGTGTTGACGCGGCCGCAGGTGATCCGCGAGATTCACGCGCAATACCTGGAGGCGGGCGCGGACATCATCGAGACCAACACCTTCAACTCAACCTCGATCTCGCAGGCCGATTACCACCTGCAGCACGTGGTGCACGAACTGAATCTCGAGGCGGCGAAGCTGGCGCGCGCCGTCGCCGACGAGTTCACCGCAAGAAATCCGGCGAAACCACGCTTCGTTGCGGGCGCGCTCGGCCCCACCAACCGTACCGCCTCGATCTCGCCCGAGGTGAACGACGCGGCGTTCCGCAACGTGACCTTCGACGAGCTGAAGGCCGCGTACGCCGAGGCTGCACGCGGCCTTATGGAGGGAGGAGTGGATGTCCTCCTCCTCGAGACGATATTCGACACCCTCAATGCCAAGGCCGCCATTTTCGCCATTGAGGAGGTATTCGAGCAGGAAGGCATGCGTCTGCCCCTGATTGTCTCCGGGACTATCACCGACGCCTCCGGGCGCACGCTCTCGGGGCAGACGCCGGAAGCGTTCTGGAACTCGGTGCGCCACGCGCGCCCGCTTGCGGTGGGGCTCAACTGCGCGCTCGGCGCGAAGCTCATGCGCCCCTACATCGAGGAGATTTCCAGCGTTGCTGACGTTTATGTCTCCGCCTATCCCAACGCGGGGCTGCCGAACCCGCTCGCATCCACGGGTTACGATGAAACACCGGAGCAAACCGCCGCGTACCTGCTCGATTTTGCGAAGAGCGGCTTCGTCAACATCGCGGGCGGCTGCTGCGGCACGACCCCGGCGCACATCAAGGCGGTCGCGGAGGTGCTGAAAAACATCCCGCCGCGCGCGGTGCCGGCGATCGAGCGCAAGACGCGGCTCGCGGGCCTGGAGCCGCTGAACATCGGGGACGACTCGCTGTTCGTCAACGTCGGCGAGCGCACCAACGTCACCGGCTCGCGCGCCTTCGCCCGCATGATCCTCGCCGGCGACTACCAGCAGGCGCTCTCGGTCGCGCGCCAGCAGGTGGAGAACGGCGCGCAGATGATCGACGTCAACATGGACGAGGCGATGCTCGATTCGAAGCAGGCGATGACGACCTTTCTCAACCTCATCGCCTCCGAGCCCGACATCTCGCGCGTGCCGGTCATGATCGACTCCTCCAGGTGGGAGGTGATCGAGGCGGGCCTGAAGTGCGTGCAGGGCAAGGGCGTGGTGAACTCGATCAGCCTGAAGGAGGGCAAGGACGAGTTCATCCGCCACGCTCGGCTCGCGCGGCGCTACGGTGCCGCCGTCGTCGTCATGGCGTTCGACGAGAAGGGGCAGGCCGATACGCTGGAGCGGCGCGTCGGGATCGCCAAGCGCTGCTATCACATCCTGGTGGACGAACTCGGCTTCCCGCCGGAAGACGTGATCCTCGATCCCAACATCTTCGCCATCGCCACCGGCATCGAGGAGCACGCGAACTACGGGCGCGACTACATCGAGGCGACGCGCATCATCCGCAGCACGCTGCCTTACGCCAAGGTGTCCGGAGGGCTCTCCAACATCTCGTTCTCGTTCCGCGGCAACGACCCGGTGCGCGAGGCGATCCACACCGCCTTCCTCTACCACGCGATTCGCGCCGGCATGACCATGGGGATCGTGAACGCCGGCCAGCTCGGCGTGTACGAGGAGATTCCAGAAGAGCTGCTGGTCCACGTCGAGGATATCCTCTTCAACCGGCGGCCCGACGCCGCCGAGCGCATGGTGGCCTTCGCCGAGACCGTGAAGGGCGGCGCCCGGCGGGACACCGAGGACCTCGCGTGGCGGAAGAGCCCGGTGGAAGAGCGCCTGAAGCACGCGCTGGTGCAGGGCATCGCGAACTGGATCGTGGAGGACACGGAGGAGGCGCGTGTCCGGTACGGCCGCCCGATTCGCGTGATCGAGGGGCCGCTGATGGACGGCATGAACATCGTCGGCGACCTCTTCGGCGCCGGCAAGATGTTCCTGCCGCAGGTGGTGAAGAGCGCGCGCGTGATGAAGCAGGCGGTGGCCCATCTCGAGCCGTACCTGCAGGCGGAGAAGGCGCGGGCGGCAGATTCGAGGCCCAAAGGCAAGATGGTGGTCGCCACCGTCAAGGGCGACGTGCACGACATCGGCAAGAACATCGTCGCGGTGGTGCTCCAGTGCAACAACTACGAGGTCATCAACCTCGGGGTGATGGTGCCGGCGCAGAAGATTCTCGAGGTCGCGCGCGAGCAGCAGTGCGATATCGTCGGGCTGTCGGGCCTCATCACGCCCTCGCTCGAAGAGATGGCGCACGTCGCGCGCGAGATGGAGCGCGAGGGGTTCGAAGTGCCGCTGCTCATCGGGGGTGCGACCACCTCGCGCACCCATACCGCGGTCAAGATCGCGCCGCACTATTCCGGGCCGGTGATTTGGGTGCCGGACGCCTCGCGCAGCGTGTCCGTGTGCAGCAGCCTCCTCTCGGACGAGCTGCGCGCCGGCTACCTCGGGGACGTGAAGAGCGAGTACGAGAGGGTGCGTAGCCAGCACGAGGCCAAGAAGGGCCTGGAGCTCGTGAGCCTCGCGCAGGCGCGCGCCAACGCGCTCAAGACCGACTGGACGGAGTACGCGCCGCCCAGGCCGGAGGTCGCCGGGATGCGCGTGCTCAAGAACTACGATCTCGCGGAAATCGCGAATTACATTGACTGGGGCCCGTTCTTCCAGGCGTGGGAGCTCTCGGGCCCGTTTCCGGCGATCCTTGAAGACCCGGTGGTGGGCGAGGCCGCGCGCAACGTCCACGGCGAGGGCCGAGCGATGCTGAAGAGAATCATCGAGGGCCGCTGGCTGAAGGCGTCCGCCGTGTTCGGTCTCTTCCCGGCCGCGGCCGTCAACGCGGACGACATCGAGATCTACGCCGACGAGTCTCGGAGCCAGGCGCTCATGACCTGGCACAACCTGCGCCAGCAGAACGTCAAGCCCACGGGCCGTCCCAACCTGTGCCTCGCCGACTTCGTCGCGCCGAAGGGCTCGGGGGTCGCCGACTACATCGGCGCCTTCGCCGTCACGGCCGGCATCGGCATCGAGAAGAAGCTCGGGGAATTCGAGAAGAAGCACGACGACTACAGCGCGATCATGCTGAAGACGCTCGCCGACCGCCTCGCCGAGGCGTTTACCGAGCTGCTGCACCGGCGCGTGCGCAGAGAGTTCTGGGGCTACGCGAAAGGTGAAGCGCTCGACTACGCCGCGCTGATCTCCGAGAAGTACCGCGGCATCCGCCCCGCGCCGGGCTATCCGGCGTGCCCCGACCACACCGAGAAGGGCGCGCTCTTCGAGCTGCTCGGCGCCGGGCGCATCGGCATGCGGCTGACCGAGTCCTACGCCATGTATCCCGCGGCGGCGGTCAGCGGCTTCTATTTCTCGCACCCGGAGTCGCAGTACTTCGCGGTGGGCAAGGTCGGTCGCGACCAGGTCGAGGACTACGCGCGCCGCAAGGGCGCGCCGGTGGAAGAGGTGGAGCGCTGGCTGGCGCCGAATCTGGCTTATGAGCCAGATAAAGCGTGACGAAGTGACGACTGGTCGCGGGTGCCTTCGCGTTCCGCTGGTGGATTTTCCAGCGGGCGGGCGGACCCGAACGGCAGTAAAGCGCGCGGGCTACGGTAAATTCGTCACTTTCCTGGGGGTTGCTTGCCCCCAATCAGCCGGTGCAGTTGCTGGCCGAATTCGGTGTTGTCCCGGTAGCCGCGGAATAGCTCCGCTCCCGGCCCGATCGCGCCGGTCAAAACGGGTTGAGTGGAGTGGCCCGAGGTTCCCCAGTAGTAGCCGGTCTGCCGCGCTACCATCCGCCCGAGAGCATTTTGCGGGACATAGGTGTAATTGCGCTCCTCGGTCTTCTGGCCGAGTATCAACTGGCGCAGATCGGGATCGAGCCTGAAACCGGGGAACCGCTCCGCGAGCAGCTTGTCCAGCACCTCGCCCGACGGCTTTTTGCCGAGCTGTTCCTTGACCCGGTTGAGCGACATCGTGATGCGTCCCAGCATCCGCAGCTCTCCGTCGCCGGTATAGAAACGGTTCTTGCTCGAAAGCGTGCTGAGGTCCTTCTGCGCGTAAGTGGGAGAAAATCCCCCGGTCTCGTGGTCGCCGGTGACGATCAGCAGCGTGTCGGGGTTAAGGCGCTGGAACTCGAGCGCGACCTTGACCGCGTCGTCGAACGCCCACAGCGCGCGCATCAGCGATGCGGCGTCGTTCGCGTGGCCCGCGGTATCGGTATTCTCGTTCTCGACCAGCAGGACGAACCCGTTCGGGCTCGATTGCGAGAGGACCTTCAGTGCGGCCGCGGCCATCTCGGCGATCGTCGGCTCCCGCGCGGGATCGCGGTCGATCTCGAAATCCATGTCTTCCTCCGCGAACAGGCCGAGCAGCTTTGCGCCGTCGTTCGCGGTCTTCAGCTCTGCGGCGTTTCTCACCACCTGATAGCTCCTGGCGCGGAACGCGGCGAGGATGTCTTTGCCGTCGTTCCTTTTGCCGCCGGGAGTGCCCTTCGGCAGGAAATAATCCGCACCCCCACCCAGCAGCACGTCGGGTTCCAGCGCGAGATACTGGTCCACCAGCGCCTGATAATCGCGTCGCGATTTTGCGTGCAGGCTGAAGGCCGCGGGCGAGGCGTCATACACGGTTGCCGTCGTCACCAGCCCGATGCGCTTGCCTTTCGCCTTCGCCGCTTCCATCACCGTCGGCACGGACTTGCCGTCCGGCGTGACGGCTACCGCGCCGACGTTGACCTTGAAGCCGGATGACATCGCCGATCCGGCCGCTGCGGAATCGGTCACATACGCGTTGCTCGGACTGGTGATGAGCACCCCGAGGGCGCCCTCCCTGAACACGACGTCGGTCGTGACGAACGGCTGCTGGCGCAACACCTTGCTCGAATATCTGCCGAAATCCCACTGCGTAGCCGCCGCGCCGTCGGCGAACAGGATGACGATGTTCTTCGGCGCCTGGACTGCCGTCGCCGTGGAACCCCCGGGGGATGCGCAGCCGGCGAGCACCAGCACGAAACCGGCCAGAGCCGCCAGCAATTTGTGCAAAAGTGGATGCGGAACAGCGTTCGGGCTCTTCATCGGGGTCCTCTCTTGCTCGACAGTCGCGGCCGCGACCAGGGTAAATGATATGCGAAACCGGCGCGCCGCGCGCCGGCCTCCGGGGTACAATGCGCGCTTGCTTTTTCCCGGCGTTCCGGGCGGTTGATCGGTGCATCTTCACATTCTCGGCATCGGCGGCACCTTCATGGGCGGCATCGCGCTTCTCGCGCGCGCGGCGGGACACCGCGTCACCGGCTGCGACACCAATGTCTATCCGCCGATGAGTGAGCAACTCGCCGCGCAGGGCATCGAGCTGATCGAGGGCTGGAGCGCAGACCAGACCGCGCTCAAACCAGACGTTTTCGTGGTTGGAAATGTCGTCACGCGGGGAAATCCGCTCATGGAGGAAATCCTCGAGCGAGGATTTCCTTACATTTCCGGCCCCCAATGGCTGAGGGAAAACTTACTCACGGGAAAGTGGGTGGTTGCGGTTGCGGGCACCCATGGCAAGACCACCACCGCCGCGATGCTTGCCTGGATCCTGGAGGAATCCGGGCTCACGCCCGGATTCCTTATTGGGGGGATACCCAGTAATTTTGGCGTGTCCGCGCGGACCCCCCCTTCTCCCCCCCTTGATAAGGGGGGGAGCACCCCCCGCTTGGGTCCCCCCCTTGATAAGGGGGGGATAGAGGGGGGGTTCTTCGTGGTGGAAGCGGATGAGTACGACACGGCCTTCTTCGACAAGCGCTCCAAGTTCGTGCACTACCCCGCGCGCACCACGGTGCTCAACAACCTCGAGTTCGACCACGCCGACATCTTTCCCGACCTCGCCGCCATCGAGACCCAGTTCCATCATTTCGTGCGCAACCTGCCCGCCAACGGACGGATCATCGTCAACGGGACGGACGAGGCGCTCGCGCGCGTGCTCGAGCGCGGGTGCTGGACGCCGGTCGAGCGCTTCGGCGTGCCCGGGGAGTGGAATGCCGCCGCGGCCGATGCGGACGGATTCGAGGTGAGGTGGCGCGGCGAGCCTCTGGGCCGCGTGCGCTGGCCGCTGCAGGGCGCGCACAACCGCGCGAACGCGCTTGCCGCCATCGCCGCCGCGCGGCACTGCGGCGTCCCGCCGGCGCGGGCGATTGCGGCGCTCGCCGGTTTCGAAAACGTCAAGCGCCGCATGGAACTACGCGGCACGGTGGGCGGCGTGACCGTTTACGACGATTTTGCACACCATCCGACGGCGATCGAGGCCACCCTCGGGGGGCTGCGGGCCAAGGTGGACAGCGCGCGCGTGATCGTGGTGCTGGAGCCGCGCTCCAACACGATGAAGATGGGCGTGATGAAGGAGCGGCTCGCGGCGAGCCTCGCTGTCGCCGACCGCGTGTACTGCTACAGCGCGGGGCTGAAATGGGACGCCGCCGCGGCGCTCGCGCCGCTCGGCACCCGGGCCGAGGTCCACGCCGATTTCGACCGGCTGCTGGATGGCGTCGCGCAGACGCTTCGGCCCGGCGATCACGTTGTCATCATGAGCAACGGCGGCTTCAACGGCATCCACGAAAAACTCTTGGCCCGTCTGGCCAGGAGTTTTTAACGAAAAACACGAGCGATTGAATTTCCGATGATTCCCGCTCACCGGTCGCCCGGCATCGCGCCGCTCAGGAACTCCCCGCCGAAGGAGCTCGACGGACTGCGCAGCCGCGCCCTGCCGATCCTGTCCATCGCCGGGCTCGCGCGCCTGCCGCAGGTATCGCTGCCGCTCGCGCGGCTCGAGGGCTGCCCGCTCGGGCTCTCGCTCGTCGCTGCACGCGGCAGCGACACGACGTTGCTCGCGCTCGCTGGGAGTGTGTCGGACTTTGGCCCGACCCACTCCTTCAGTGATCTCTGTGGCTGATGCCTTTCAGTAGGCGGCGACGCCGCCGTCGCTGCGCGGGTCCGCCCCGCCCTCCAGCACGCCGTTCGCGTGACGCACGATCGCCCCGGCGTGCCCCATCGTTTCGTCGTAGTCCTGCACGATCTCGATTTCGTGCCCGTAGCTCCCGAGCACCGCGGGCACGCCGGCGGGAAAGCGCGACTCGATCTTGAGCGTGTCGCTGGTTTGCCCCCACGTGCGGCCGAGCAGCCAGCGCGGCGCGGCGACCGCCGACTGGGGATCCATGCCGAACACCGCGATGCGCGTGAACACCGCGCTCTGCGTCTGGGGCTGGCCGTCGCCCCCCATCGTGCCGTAGGCGAGGATGCGCCCGTCGCGCAGCACGGCGAGGGCGGGATTCAGCGTGTGGAACGGCTTGCGGCCCGGGCGCAGGCTGTTCAGCGCGGCCGGGTCGAGGGCGAAGCTGCACCCCCGGTTCTGCCAGTTGATGCCGGTCTCCTCCAGCACGACGCCGGAGCCGAATTCGTGATAGAGGCTCTGGATCATGCTCACCGCGCGTCCCGCGCCGTCCATCACGCCCATCCACACGGTGTCCGCGGGCGGCCCGCCCGCGCTCCACCGCGCCGCCCGCCCGCGATCCACGTTCGCCGCGAGCTCGCGTATCTTCGAAGGCTTGAGCAGCTCCTGCACGTCCACCGTCATGTAGGCGGGATCGGTGACGCAGTGGTCGCGCACGGCGAAGGCGCGCTTGGCCGCCTCCACCGCGAGATGCACGTAGTCCGCGCTCGCGGGCCCCGTCGCCTCGATCCCGAGGGCGTCCAGGATGCCGAGGATGAGCAGCGAGACGATGCCTTGGGTCGGCGGCGGCAGGTTGTAGATCGTGCCGAGGGACTGCCGGAGCACGAGCGGCCGGACGGGCTTCGCACGGTGGCGCGCGAGATCGCCGGGGGCGAGCGGGCTGCCGGCGAGGGCGAGATCGCGCGCGATCGCCTGCGCGGTCTTGCCGCGGTAGAAATCCTCCAGCCCCGCGCGGGCGAGGCGCGCGAGCGTCGCCGCGAGCCGCGGCTGCCGGAACAGGCTGCCCGCCGGCGGCGGCGCGCCCTCCGGCAGGAACGTCTCGCGGAAACCGGGCTGGGACTCGAGCTCGCCGCGCTTGGCGACGGTCGTGGAGAACTGGCTTCCCGTGACCGCGATGCCCGCCTCGGCGTAGTGGATGGCATCTGCGAGCAGCCGCCCGAGCGGCAGGCGGCCGCCCCACTTGCGGGAGACGGAATGCGCCATTTTCCAGCCGGAAATCGTCCCGGCGACCGTGTTGGCGGCGAGGCCGCCGCGGAACGGGATCGAGCGCGTCACGCCGCGCGCGGCGTACCACTCGATGGAGGCGGCGCGCGCCGCCGCGCCGCAGGCGTCAATGGCCCGCGGACCGCTGTAGGGAGTGTGGAACAGCCAGAACGAATCGCCCCCGATCGAGTTTATGTGGGGGTAGGCGACGGTGATCGTCGCCGCGGCGGCGATCATGGCCTCCAGGGCGTTGCCGCCCTCGCGCAGCACGGAGAGCGCCGACTGCGCCGCGAGCGCGTGCGGCGCGACCGCCATGCCACGCGTTCCGCGGATGGAATGCATCATGCCCGGATTTTACGCGACGCCGCGCAGGAAAAAGAGCGCCCAGCCGAAGGGCGGCGCGCGAAGGCCGTGACCAGGAGGATCAGGCGCGTTGTTTTGGTGCAGAATAGCCCCGATCCGGAGCGCCGAAAAAGGCGCGGTGTTTTCGCGTCGCAACAATGATCATCTATATCCACGGCTTCAACAGCTCGCCCGCCTCCTCAAAGGCCAATTGGCTGAAGGCCAGGCTGGAAGCGCTGGGGCGGGGCGCGGAGTTCTCCGCGCCCGCGCTGCCGCACCGGCCGGCGGAAGCCGCGGCGCTGCTGGACGCGCTCGTGGCCCGGCATCCCGGCGCAGCCCTCGTGGGCAGCTCGCTTGGCGGCTATTACGCCACCTGGCTCGCGGAGAAGCACGGCCTGAAAGCGGTGCTCCTCAACCCCGCGGTGCGGCCGTACGAGTTGCTGGCCTCCCTGGTCGGGCGCCAGAAGAATTTCCATACTGGCGAGGAATACGACTTCACCCCGCAGCACCTCGCCGAGCTGCGCTCCCTTGAAGTCGAGCGGATCGCGCCCGGGCGTTATCTGCTCATCGCGGCGAAAGGCGACGAAGTGCTGGATTACCGGCGGGCGGTCGAGCGCTACCGGGGATGCCGGCAGATCGTGATCGAGGGCGGCGACCACGGGCTCTCCGACTTCGCCGATTATCTGGATGCCGTCATCGAGTTCTGCAGCACCCGGCGCGCGGCGTGAATCCCGTTACGCCGCGGCAGGCCGTTGCCCTCCGCTTTGAAATGAGCGTAGCATGACCGCTCCCGGGCATCCGCAAAAAGGCGTCTGCGGCGTCAGACGGAGCAGACGGGAAGCCCGCAAAATCGGGAGGAGGGTGTGATGGTCGCTTCGATCAGGGGGTTGCGTCTTGGCATGGCGGCGCTGCTTGCGGCGTCGTTCTTCGTTTCCACGGCCTATGCCCAGAAATGGGGCAGGCTCGCGCCGTTCCCGGAGGCCTCGGAAGAGCTTTACGGCGTCGCCGCGGGCGGCAAGCTCTACGTGTTCGGCGGGCTCGCGCCGCAGTGGACACCGAAGGGCCTGGCGTACGAGTACGATCCGGACGCTGATACGTGGACCAAGAAGAAGAACATGGCGCTCCCGTCCCACCACGTCGCGTTCGCGGAACTGAACGGCAAGATTTACGTCATGGGCGGCTTCGTCAAGCCGGAGAAAGGGCCGACGGCCTGGGTCCCGATCAATAATGCGTGGGAATACGATCCCGCGAAGGACAGCTGGAAAGCGCTCGCGCCCATGCCGACGAAGCGCGGCTCCCCGAACGCTGCGGTGGTCGGCGGCAAGATCTACGTGATCGGCGGTGCCGGCATCCATCCCGGCTCCAAGGAAACGGCGGTTCACCCGGCGCGACCGCACCGGGCATTGGGTACCAACGAGGTGTACGACCCGGCGACCAACACGTGGGAAACCCGCAGCCCGATGCCGACCGCCCGCAATCACGCGGCCGTCGGCGTGGTGAACGGGAAGATCTACGTCATTGCCGGGCGCATCGGCTCCGCCTTCAGCACGCGGGCGAGCAATACCGACATCGTCGAGGAATACGATCCGGCGACCGACCAGTGGGGCGCGCTGAAGGCGCCGCTGCCCACTCCGCGCAGCGCCGTCGCGTGGGGCACCTACCAGGGCAGGATCTACGTTGCCGGTGGGGAGGACCGATCGAGCGGCCCGTGGCAAAGGACGTTCCGCGCGGTCGAGGCCTACGATCCGCGCACCAATACGTGGTCGCGGCTGCCCGACATGGCTTTCCCGCGCCACGGGCTTGCCGGCGACATCCTCAACGGCAAGTTCCATCTCGTCAGCGGGGATGCGGCTTCCGGCGGCGCCCCGGGGACGAACATAGACACCGACGTCCACGAAGTGCTTGACATCGAAGCGAAGTAGCGTTTTCCGCCGGCGGCGCGGGCGGGCCGCGCCGTCGCTTATAATTGATCCCGCGTTCGAGACGGACGGGCCCGCAAGCCCGCCGTTCAACGCGGGTTTTTCTTTTCAGCCGCCCTCCCGACGGCTACATACCACGCTGCCGCCCGCACCATGAACAAGAGTGTTTTCTATGAAGAGGAGGGCGGCTTCAAGGTCGGCGCCGTGCTCGCCGACAACGAGACTTCGCTCCAGGTCGAGGCCCCGCACGGCAAGCGTTCCAAGATAAAGGCCTCCGCCGTGTTGTTGCGCTTCGACGGCGTCGGCCTCGCGCATTTCATGGAAGAGGCGCAAAAGCTCGCCGAGGCGATGGACGCGGATTTCCTCTGGCAATGCTGCGGCCAGGACGAGTTCGCGTTCGACTCGCTGGCGAGGGAATACTTCGGCCGCGCGCCCGCACCGGTGGAGGCGGCGGGCCTGCTGGTGAAGCTCCACGGCGCGCCGATGTACTTCTACAAGAAGGGCCGCGGCCGCTACAGGGCGGCGCCGCCGGAAGCGTTGAAGAGCGCGCTCGCCTCCGTCGAGCGCAAGCGCCTGGAAACGGAGAAGCGCGAACGGTATGTGGCCGAGCTCACGGCATTCAGGTTGCCTGAAGAGTTCGAGCCGATCCTCAATCAGCTCCTCTACCGGCCGGACAAGGCGGGCGTGCAGTGGAAGGCACTCGATGCGGCGTGCACCAGCCTCAAGCTTACTCCGGCACGGCTCCTGGAAAGATGTGGAGTGCTCGCCTCCCCGCACGACTATCACCTGAACCGCTTCCTGTTCGAGCATTTCCCGCGCGGCACCGGTTTCCCCGATATCGCGCCGCCGGAGATGCCGGATCTCCCGCTCGCGGCGGTGGAGGCGTTCAGCATCGATGACGTGACCACGACGGAAATCGACGACGCGTTCTCGGTCACGCGGCTTGCGAACGGCCATCTCTCCGTCGGCATCCACATAGCCGCGCCCGCGTTCGGCATCCCCGCCGGCTCGCCGCTCGACGCGGTTGCGCGCGAGCGGCTCTCGACGGTGTACTTCCCCGGCTCGAAGATCACCATGCTGCCGGAGACGGCGATCGGGCGCTACACGCTGGCCGAGAACTGCGAATGCCCCGCGCTCTCGCTCTACCTGGAGCTCGCTCCCGATCTTTCCGTGGTCTCCCGCGCCACCCGCGCGGAACGGGTGCCGATTGCGGAAAATCTCCGGCACGACGCGCTGGAACGGGCGCTCAACGAGGGGGCGCTCGCTGCTGGTCCGGTCGAGCACCGCTTCGGCGAGGCGCTCGCCACGTTGTGGCACTTCGCGCGCGCGCTGGAGCAGGCGCGGCGCGGGGACGCGGTCGAGCTCGAGCCGCGCCCGGAGTATAGTTTCTACGTCGAGAACGATCGCGTGCGCATCGTGCGCCGCCTGCGCGGCACGCCGGTGGACAAGATCGTCTCGGAGTTGATGATCCACGTGAATAGCACCTGGGGCGGTGAGCTCGCGCGGGCGGGCGCCGCCGCGATCTACCGCGTGCAGGGCAACGGCAAGGTGCGGATGAGCACGGTGCCGGCAGGCCACGCGGGCCTCGGGGTGGAGAGCTACGCGTGGGCGAGCTCGCCGCTGCGGCGCTACGTGGACCTGGTCAACCAGCGCCAGATCGTCGCCCTCGCCCGCGGCGAGGCCCCGCCCTACGCGGCAAAGGACGAGGCGCTGCTTGCCGCCATGCGCGATTTCGAGGCCGCGCACGAGGCCTACGGCGAGTTCCAGCGCCAGATGGAGCGCTACTGGTGCCTGCGCTGGCTCCTGCAGGAAGAGCGGCGGACGGTTGCGGCAACGGTCGTGCGGGAGAGCCTGGCGCGCTTCGATGAGCTGCCGCTGGTGGCGCGCGTACCTTCCCTGCCGGCGCTCGAGCCCGGCAGCCGGGTCGAGCTCGCCGTCGCCGACGTTGACCTGCTGGAGCTCACCCTGCGCTGCGAATTCAGGCGCCAACTCACCCCGGAAGCCGCGCCAGGTTAGCCCCGATTATTCACAAACACAGGATGCTCCGACGATACGTGCATGACGAAGTGCTTGCGACTCTGCACGAGGGTCCTGTTCATGAATAATCGGGGCGAGCACCCGCTCACCGCAGGACCGATTCGTTATTTTACTTTAATTTCTATCTGCAACTATTGGTTATTTAAAGTCTTTATTTTAAAAAAATCCACTGTCGGCTACAATGAGGAACATGGGGCTGTTACCCGACCGGAAAGTCGTTCCGCTCAGGCGGCGGGCGAAGCACGCGCGCCACGCGCCGTGGAGCGGCGCGGTCGCCGGCCTCGAGGCGCGCGTCGCCGACCTGGAGCAGCGCATGACGGCGCTCGACCGCCGTATCGTCGCGTTCGGCAAGCACGCGCGCATCCAGGTCGCGCTCGCCTTCTCGATCATCCTGCATGCAGTGATCATCCTCGGTGTCACCTTCAAGATGCCGGAACTCTCGAAGCCCGCCGCCCAGCCACCGCTCGAGGTGACGCTGGTCAACGCCAAGACGCTTACACCCCCGCGCAAGGCCGACACGCTCGCACAGGCCAACCTCGACGGCGGGGG
>DAIDBG010000376.1 GCA_027310225.1 bacterium
CGCTCGTTTACCTCCGTGTCCGCCCCGAGGGTCAAGCCCCCGCCGCGCTGGCGGTAGCCCGCGGCGTTCCCATCCCCGCTCGTATCGCCCTCGTTGCCGGACACGCGCACCCACACCCCGCGCGCATCCGCGCGGCTGCCCGCCGCCGGCCGTCCGGCCGCCTGCGCGTACACCGGGTTCGCATCCGAGAAGGTATTGGCGGCGGCAAGCTGAATGCTGCCGGTGGCGAGGAGTCCCGCGCCGCCTCCCGCGCCCGCCGTATCCAGCCGGCTGCCGATCGCGCCGCGAAAGCCCTCCGACAGGGCGAACTGCCCGCCGAAGGCCGCGATCAGCCCCGCGCCGGCGATGCTGTCGTAGGCCGCGCGCGCCTCGTCGGCGGACAGGCCGTTCAGCACGCCGATCACCGACTGCATGTCCGCGTCGCCGCCGCCGCCCGTCTGGATGCGGTCAAGGAGCGCGCTGACGTTCATCTGATTCGGCGTCAACGCGACGCTCCCGAGCGCCGCCGTGCGCACCAGCTCCAGATATACGTTGTTCGGGTCGTAGGCGAGGCTCGGGGTGAGGAACGCCGAGGTCGAGCTGACTCCGCTGAAGGTGCCGGTCACCCCGCCGCTTGCGGTGAGGATCGTGTAGTTGGTCGTGGGCGCGAAGCTGCCCGTGCCGGGCACCACCTGCACCGTGCCGGCGAGGGTGGCGGGGCCGGTGATCGCGACCTGGGCGGCCAGCGTGGGGGTCACGTTCACCACCAGCACCGCGGAGGGGTTCTGCGTGAGGCTGCCGTTGATCGTGAGCATGCCGGGCGCACCGGGGGCGCCGGGAAGCAGCGTTGCGCTATTCGTCACCGGGGCGGTGATGGTGCCCGTGCCCGCGAGCGTGCCTCCGTTGATCGTCAGCGCCGACTGGGTGAGGGAGCCGTCCACTTGCAGCGTGCCCGCGCTTTGCGTGAGCGTGCCGGTGCCGGTGAGCCCGCGGGCGGCGCTCACGGTCAATGCGCCGGAGTTGGCGAGGGTGCCGTCGTTTGACAGGGTGCCGTTGTTGTTCAGCGTGCCGCTGTTGGTGAGCGTCGCGCCAGAAAAATTGAGTATAAAGCCGTCATTGTTCAGCACCCCGCCGGCGGCGTTGGTCAGGCTGCCGTCATTGCGCAGGATAAAGGAGTTGTTCAGCGTGCCGCTGTTGGCGAGGGTCGCGCCCGAATAGTTGTATAGGCGGTAGTTGTTCAGCGTGCCGCCGGCGGCGTTGGTCAGGCTGCCGTCATTGCGCAGGAGATTAGTGTTCAGCGTGCCGCTGTTGGTGAGGGTCGCGCTCAAATAATTGGATAGAACGCCACTATTGTCGAGCGTCGCGCCGGCGGCGTTGGTCAGGCTGCCGAAATTGCGCAGGATAAAGGAGTTGTTCAGCGTGCCGCTGTTGGTGAGGGTCGCGCCCGAATAATTCCATAGAGAGCCGCTATTGTTCAGCGTGCCGCCGGCGGCGTTGGTCAGGCTGCCGAAATTCCACAGATCGTTGCCGTTGTTCAGCGTGCCGCTGTTGGTGAGGGTCGCGCCCGAATTGTTCCTTAGATAGCCGTCATTGTTCAGCGTCCCGCCGGCGGCGTTGGTCAGGCTGCCGTAATTGCGCAGGTCATTGGTGTTGTTCAGCGTGCCGCTGTTGGCGAGCGTCGCGCCCGAATTGTTGAATAGAGAGCCGCTGTTGTTCAGCGTGCCGCCGGCGCTGTTGGTCAGGCTGCCGTAATTGCGCAGGTAATTGTTGCTGATCAGCGTGCCGCCGTTGTTGTTGTTCAGCGTCCCGCCGGCGCTGTTGGTCAGGCTGCCGTCATTGCGCAGAAAATAGTTGTTGTTCAGCGTGCCGCTGTTGGTGAGCGTCGCGCCCGAATAGTTGTATAGGCGGTTGTAGTTGTTCAGCGTGCCGCTGTTGGTGAGTGTCGCCCCCGAAAAGTTGTTCAGCGTGCCGCTGTTGTTCAGCGTCCCGCCGGCGTTGTTGGTCAGGCCGCCGTAATTGCGCAAGAGACTGGTGTTGTCCAGCGTGCCGCTGTTGGTGAGCGTCGCGCCCGAATAGTTGCGTAGATCGCCGCTGTTGTTCAGCGTGCCGCCGGCGTTGTTGGTCAGACCGCCGTAATTGCGCAGATCACTGTAGTTGTTCAGCGTGCCGCCGGCGTTGTTGATCAGGCCGCCGTCATTGCGCAGGTAACTGTTGTTGTTCAGCGTGCCGCTGTTGGTGAGCGTCGCCCCCGAAAAGTTGTATAGGCGGTTTTCGTTGTTCAGCGTGTAACTGTTGGTGAGCGTCCCGCCGACGTTGTTGGTCAGGCTGCCGTCATTGCGTAGCACCCAGTTGTTGTTCAGCGTTCCGCCGGCGTTGATGTTCAGGCTGCCGGAATTGTTCAGCACGCCGGGATTGTTGTTATCCAGCGTGAAGCCGCCGGTGTTCAGCGTGCCGGTACTGGTGATGATGCACGGGTCGGTGGTGTTGGTGGCGTTTGCGCTGAGGGTGACGGTGTCGGTGATGCTCGGGCAAGCGGTGTTCGCAGCATGGGCCGGGGCGATGGCTGCCACGCCGGCGCTCACAACGAAGGCGAGCTGGACGGCAACGGCAATGCGCCTGCGCTTGAAGCCCGCGCGGTTCGAGCCGCGCCGCTTTGTCGCCTGTTTCATTTCAGATCCCTCCCTAGCTCGCTTGTTCTAGCTCTTTGCCCGCGTCATGAACACCCGCCGCTCGAACAGGTGCACGTCCTGCCCCTTCCCGAGGTCCTCGATCTGTCCGGCAGCTGTACGTCCACGGCCGGATGAGCCACCGCGCTTTTCTCTCTCGAGAACGCCGCAAAACGGCGTGATTCTCGGTGCCCCTGCGCTGCTCATCAAGGGGGACTGACGACGCGCTCCGTAACTGCGTCTTCCTCGCGTGCCGTTCCATTTGCTGGACTCCGCCCGCCCGCGCGAGCGAGCGGGGCGGGCAGTCAAGTGACAGGGGCGCGCGATCGCGGTTACACTGGCACCGATCCCGATCTGCGGTGCGGCGGGACTTGGTGGAGGAGGCGAACATGAAGACCGTGCTGCTGCTCATCGCTGCGGCGCTTGCGTCCGCAGTCGCCCCGGGCGCCTGGTCGCAGGGGTATCCGTCCAAACCGATCCGGCTGCTCATTCCGTTCGCTCCAGGGGGCGGCACGGACATTCTGGCGCGCCTGATCGGGCCCCAGATAACCGAAACGTTCGGGCAGCCGATCGTGATCGAGAACCGTCCCGGCGGCGGCGGGACCGTCGGCGCCGGGATCGCGGCACGCGCCGAGCCGGATGGCTACACGCTGATCGTGGTCTCCGGCAGCTACGGCGCCAACGGCGCGCTGTACGACCTTCCGTACGATCCGGTTACCGGCATCCAACCGATCATCCTGATCGGAGTGACACCCCTCGTCGTGACGATGAACCCCGCGGTGCCGATCAAGAGCGTGAAGGAGTTCATCACCTATGCGAAAGCCAATCCCGGCAAGCTCAACTACGGCTCGGCCGGCACCGGCGGTCTCGGGAACCTCGCTGGCGAACTGTTCAAGCTGGAGGCCAAGGTGCAGATGACCCACGTCCCCTACAAGGGCACCGGCCCGGTCATGACCGCTCTCCTCAGCGGGGAGGTGCAGACCAGCTTCAGCAGCATGGTGCCGAGCATCCCGCACGTGAAGGCCGGCCGGCTGCGTGCCATCGCCGTGACCACGCCCAAGCGTTCGCGCGCTCTGCCGGAGGTCCCCACCGTCGGCGAAACGGTGCCGGGCTACGACGTGACGCACTGGTACGGCATATGGGGACCCAAGGGGCTGCCGCGGAAGATCGTCGTGCGCTGGAACCAGGAAGTGGGGAAAGTGCTGCGCACCGATGCGATGCAGAAGTGGCTGGCGAAGGAGGGGCTGGAGGCCGCCGGTGGTCCCCCGGAGGAGTTTCGCGACCGGCTCAAGAGTGACATCGAGAAGTGGAAGTGGGTCGTGCGCGAAGCGAAGATCTCCGTCGCCAAGTAAGGACGAGGAATATGGGCCTGGCGCGGCAACTGGCGGAGCGCATCGTCGCCATGCGCTACGAAGACCTGCCGCCGGCGGCGGTTTACTGGTGCAAGGTCGCCGTGCTCGACACGCTGGGCGTCGCGCTGGCCGGCTCCGCCGAAGAGGCGCCCGGAATCGTGGAGGATGTGCTGGGACTGCGCTCCGGGGACGGCCCGTGCTTGCTGCTCGGCACCAACCGGCGCGTGCGCGCCCTCGATGCCGCGCTCGTCAACGGCACGGCTGCGCACGCGCTCGATTTCGACAACACGGCCCGCAATCTGGGCGGGCACGTGTCGGCGGTGATGGTCCCCGCGCTGATCGCCGCGGGCGAGGCGCACGACGCACGCGGGCGCGACGTCATCCTGGCGCACGCCGCCGGCTACGAGCTCGGCGCGTGCCTCGGGCGCTGCGTCAATCCGCATCACACCGAGAAAGGATGGCATCCGACGGCGACGCTGGGGGTCTTCGCGGTGGCCGCCGCCTGCGCGCGGCTGCTCGGGCTGACGGTGGACCAGACGGAAACCGCGCTCGCGCTCGCCACCTCGCTCGCGGCGGGGACCAAGGCGAACTTCGGCACGATGACCAAGCCCCTGCATGCCGGCCAGTGCTCCCGCAGCGGGCTGCTCGCCGCGCTGCTCGCGCGCAAGGGCTACACCGCCAACCCCGGCGCGTTCGAGCACAAGCAGGGCTTCTTCAACGTGTTCAACGGCGCCGGAAATTTCGACGCGGCGCGCGCTCTCGAAGACTGGAACGAGTGGGAGATCGTAGCGCCGGGCGCGAGCTACAAGCTCTACCCCTGCTGCTACAGCACGCATGCCGCGGTGGAAGCGGCGCTCAACCTTGTGTGCCGGCACGGCCCGTTCGATGCGCGCGCGGTGGCGCGCGTGGATTCGTGGACCCCGGCGCGCGGGCTCGCGCATACCGACCGCCCCGATCCCGACAGCGACCTCGCGGCCAAGTTCAGCGTGCAGTACTGCGT
>DAIDBG010000378.1 GCA_027310225.1 bacterium
TCTCTACGTTGATCGTGACGAGAGCTGCCGCTACCACAACCCGGCCGTCGAGAATAAGACCGGGCGGGCGGCCGAGCAGATCAGCGGCCAGCCCCTGCGCGAAGTGATCGGCAACGCCTACCCCTTCGTCGCGCCGCGCATCGCGGAAAGCCTCACCGGCAAGGCTGTGGACTATGAATTTGCCTTGGGCGGCACCGCGCTGCCGGAAAGCTACGCCGCGCGCCACCTGCCGTACCCGCCGAACGAGTCGCCCCCCCGCGGCTTCTTCCTGCTGCTCACCAGCATCGTGCCGCGCCCGGCGGCCAGGCCGGCGGCGTCCCCGCACCCCGCGGAAGCGGACGCCGATGCGGGAAGTGGCGGGCTGGTCATCCCGGGCGAGGGCGGGGAGACGCTGTACCTGCGCTCGATCACCAACGAGCTGATGGGATGGGACAATCCACGGGCGAAGCTCGAGCACGCCATCAGGGAAAACCAGTTCCTGCTCTTCGCGCAGAAGATCCTTCCGCTCAAGAGCGACCTGCCGCAGCCGCTGTGCTTCGAGGTCCTGCTGCGCTTGCAGGAAGAGGAGGATCACCTTCTGCCGCCGGGCGGCTTCATACCCGTCGCGGAGCGCTACGACATGATGGAAGAGCTCGACCGCTGGGTCGTAAAAAACCTTCTGTCGTGGTCCCGCGAGCGGCAGCGCGCCGACCCCGGCTGGCGCGTGCCGCTCTATTGCATCAACATCTCCGACGCCGCACTGAAAAACCAGGAATTCACGCGCTTCGTGCGCTCGGAGCTGCAGCGGCCGGAGGTTCCCGCGCGGACGCTGTGCTTCGAGATCGGCGAGGAGGAGGTGATCAATCACCACGCCCACGTGCAGCGCTTCATCAACGCGCTCCGGCCCGCGGGCTGCCGCTTCACCGTTGACGCCTTCGGCAGCGTGAAGGTGTCCTTCTCCTACCTCAAGGGCCTCGCAATCAATTTCATCAAGATTGACGGCGTCATCATCCAGAACGTCCTGCGCGACCCCGCCGAGCTCGCCAAGGCCAGGGCAATCTGTACCGTATGCCAGAAGACCGGCATACACAGCATAGCGGAGTTCGTGGAATCCAGAGAAACGCTCGACAAGCTGCGCGAGATCGGAGCGGACTACGTGCAGGGCTTCGGCGTCGCGCAGCCCGAGGCGATCAACAAGCTTCAATGAATCGTGAATGGCAGTCGGCGGGCGGCGGATAGCTCTTCGGGCGGCTCTATCGTGCGCCATTCCTCCATGGCTTCGAAAGGCTGACGTGGCGCTCGCCGCGTCAGCCTCCGAGCATGGCCTTCTTCAGCGCCGCGTCCGCCGGCTCTTCGCCCAGCCAGATTCTGAGCAGAGCGCGGTTGAATGCCTCTCCCGGTATCGTGCCCTTGTCGTCCCCGTTCACGGTGACGCGGGTGCCGGCGCCCGGCAGGTAGTCGAGCACGATGGAGTCCCCCTTGCGGGCGGCCTTCACCGCGTTGAATATCCCTTCGAGCTGCCTGACCTGGGGCTCCAGCGGGACGAGCTGCTCCGGGGTGTGATTTTTCTTCAGGCCCTCGTTGAATGCGGAGAAGAGCTGATCCGCCCCCAGATCGCGCAGCATGTGCATGGCAACCCGCTTGGCGCCGGGATCGGCGAGCACCCCTTCCGCGCTGGCCGTCTTCTTCTGGAGATAGAGCGCGCCGACGTAGACCTTGAAAAACAGGCGCGTGCGCACCCCGGCGCCGTTCAGCACGAGCTGCGGTGCGCGCTCGCTTACCCGCACGGTGTCGGCGAGCCTGACGCCCTCGACCTCCGCCGCGAACGCAAAGCCCGAAGACAGCCACGTCGCCGCGACAATGCCGGCCAAAACGGATTTCATATTCCTCGCCTCATTCGCGGCGGTAACCGCGTGAATCGTGACCCCCTCCCTTTCCCTCCCCCTTGATAAGGGGGAGGGTTGGGGTAGGGGTCGTGAGTCGTGACTCGACTCCCACCACCCCGCCTGCTGCGCAGGCACCCCTCCTCTGGCACTCCCACCACCCCGCCTGCTGCGCAGGCACCCCTCCTCTGGCACTCCCACCACCCCGCCTGCTGTGCAGGCACCCCTCCTCTGGCACTCCCACCACCCCGCCTGCTGCGCAGGCACCCCTCC
>DAIDBG010000384.1 GCA_027310225.1 bacterium
CCAAAGCGGCGGCGCCGGCAACAACGCCATGATCATGCAATAGGCAGGTGCGGAAAACGCACGAGGCCGGGCTGTCCCGCCCGGCCTTTTTTTTCGCCCGGATCACGCCTACCATATTGATGCATGCGTGCAAGCGGGTCCCTCCTACTCCTGCTGCTCGCCTCGAGCGTGGGCGCCATGGCTGACGAGACGGGCTACAAGTTGCGCCTCAACTCTTCGCTGGAAGGCAGCGAACTGACCGTGGTGCCGCAGATCGCCGCGCCACCGGGCGCAAGACTGCGCTACGAGATGACCTCGACCAAGCAGGGCGCGGCGGGCAAGTCGAGCACCCGCCAGAGCGGCCGGGTCACCGTCGGTTCCGACGGCTCGGCCCGGCTCTCGACCCTGAGTCTCGGCGTGAGCCCGCAGGACCGCTACGTGGTGAGCGTCAAGGTGTACGAGGGCGCGAAGCTGGTCGCCGAAGAACTCCTGCGCTACCCGTGGTAACCCGCCGCCGCCTCCTCATCCTTTCTTCCGATTGAGGCGCCGCCCGTGCACCGCGGCGCCCACCGCCGCCAGTAATAGCCGTCAGGCGCGCGACGTGTATGTGCGGGCAGCGCGTCCACAGCAACTGCTGTACGATAACGAGCGTATGCATGATGCGTCTGCTTCGAAGGCTGGTCGCCCTCGAAAAAGACGTTAAGTCACTACCGGATCGGGCGCCGGCACGCCGCCGCGAGAATCAGGGCATCCACATAGCTCACGTGGTTGCACACCACCACCGCCGGGCCCTCGTCGGGAATGTTGTCGAGGCCGCTTTTCTCCAGCCGGTACACCGAGTGGATGAGCAGCCATACCAGGAACCGCATGAGGAACTCGGGCACCAGCGTGTAGATATAGACCGCCACGGCGGCGTTGAGCAGCGCCGTCACGAGGAGCGGCACGATGTAGAAGCCGCCGAATATCCCGATGAGCGTGAGATCGGCGAGGATGCGCCAGTGCCCGGCTTGACGCACGAATTCGCCGAGACTGCGTGACAAACATCGCCCCGAAGAACCAGAACCACGAGATGCCCAGTATCGAGAGGAACACGGTGCGGTTCCCGCGCATGAACTGGAAATTGCGCCAGGTCTCGCTCACCAGGTTCCAGTTGATCCTGAGATCGGGGTCGGCGGCCGGCGCGAGCGGGATGAAGCGGCTCAGCAGCAGGCCGGCCGCCGATACGCCCATGGTCGTGAAGGCGACCGCCGCGATGCCCCAGCCCGCCTGGCTCACCATCCAGCCGCCGAGCACCATGCCGAGCAGGATCGCGATCGAGGTGCCCATCTCGACCAGGCCGTTGCCGCCGACGAGCTCGGTCTCCTTCAGCTGCTGCGGCAAGATCGCATACTTGACCGGGCCGAACAGCGCCGATTGCACGCCGCCCAGGAAGAGCGCTGCGAGCAGCAGCTCAAGGCTGCGCATGAAGAAGCCGACCGCGCCCAGCGCCATCACGGCAAGCTCGATCGCCACCGTCACGCTGATGAGCCGCGACTTCTCGAACTTGTCAGCGAGCTGCCCGGCAGTCGCGGAAAACAGGAAGAACGGCAGGATGAAGAGGGCCTGCGCCACGTTCTGCAGCACGTCGCTCGACAGGCTCGTGAAGCTCGCCGTCTGGTACGCAAGCAGGATCACCAGCGCCTGCTTGAACACGTTGTCGTTCATCGCGCCCAGGAACTGCACGCCGAAGAACGGCGCGAAGCGGCGCTCGCGCAGCAGACGGAACTGGCTGTGCTCCCCGTTCGTCACGACTCCCTCCCCTCCCGCGGGGTCGGCCCCGAATCGGCCTATCTTGATCGGTCCAGCTCGCCCTTCAGGAACTCGACGCCCCAGGCTACCCCGAAGCCGTTGATATCGGTTGCGACCGCCCCGAGCCCGCCTTTGCAGCGGGCCGCCGACAGATCCATGTGCAACCAGGGGCGGTCGCCGACGAAGCGCTTGAGGAAGCGCGCGGCGAGGATATGGTCGGCCTCGCCCTCCAGGGTGCACTGCTTCACGTCCGCGATCTCGCTCTCCAGCGCCTCGTCGTAGTCCTCGTCCGCGGGAAAGACGCACACCCGCTCGCCGGCCGCGTTTCCGGCCGCCACCGCCCGGCGCGCCAGCTCGTCGCTGGTGACCAGGACCCCGCTGTAGCGCTCTCCGACCGCGACGTGCATGCTCCCGGTGAGCGTCGCAAAATTCAGCATCAGATCGGGCTTGGCCCGTGCGGCGAGCGCCAGCGCGTCCGCCAGCACCATGCGCCCCTCGGCGTCCGTATGCACCACCTCGATGGTGGTGCCGTTCAACGCCGTGACCACCTCGTTCTGGTGATAGGCGCGCGGGCTGATGTCGTTGCGCGCGATGGCCAGCCAGCAGTCGAGCTGCACCGGGAGCTTGAGCTCGGAGGCCGCGAGCAGGATGCCGAGCGCCACCGCCGAGCCGTTCATGTCCTTGTGCATGCCGTGCATATAGCGGGCGGGCTTGAGGTTGTGCCCGCCGGTGTCGAAGCAGATGCCCTTGCCGACCAGGGCTATGGATTTCTTCGCGCGCGGGTGGCGATAACGCAAGTGCACGATCGCGGCATCGTCCCGGGCGCTGCCCTGCGCCACGGCGACGAACGCGCCGGCGCCCATGCGGCGCAAGCGCTTCACGTCGTACTCCTCGTGCCGCCAGCCGCGCTGCTTCTCGAGCGCCCTCACCCGCCTGCGGTAGCCCTCCGGCGTCAGCTCGTTGGGCGGCATGACCGTGAGCTCGCGGCACAGCAGGTTGCCCCCCGCGATGGCGCGCTGCCTCGAATAACCGTCCGGCAATCGGTCCCCGTGCAGATGAATCGACCGCAGCGCGGCGCCTTCCGGGGTCTTCTTGCGCTCGGGCAGCCGCGCGCCGTTCACCCATGCCGCATAGACGGCCAGCTCCGCGGCGCGCCGGCGGCCGGCGGCGGGTCCGAACACGCCGATCGTGATCGCCTCCGGCTTCTCCGCGAGCAGCAGTTGCAGGCCCTTGCGCAGCAGGGTCTGCCGCTCGAACACCGGACGCGCCGGATCCGGCATCACCCAGGATACGAGCGCTCCCTGCGCCAGGTCGGTGGCGAGCGGCGACTTGGCGAGCTCGGCGAGCTTCTTCTTGCGCCTCGAGAGCCCCGCTGAAAGCGCGTCCACGCCGGGAACGCCGCGCAAATCGTCCAGCGCCGCCGCTTTCGGCAGCACGATGAGCGCGTGCGAAGCGCGGTTGAGGTCGCTTGCGGAAAGCAGCGCTGCGTTCTGCTCTATTCGCGCCAGCATAACGAATCCACGGCTCGCTGTTCGGGAGGAGTGCGGATTATACCGCCCAGGAAAACCGCTCGCCCCTGTACTGGCGAGCGGTTTTCCTGATTGCTAACTGTTATGGAGCGCGCAGAGTACAATGATGAGCATGGCGCGTTTACTGATTGCGCTTGCGCTGCTCGCGGCTCCCCGGCGCAATCGCAGCCGTGCGAGGCGATGAGCGCGCATGGCTTCCTCGGCAAGGAGTCCGACACGGTCGGCGCGATCGCAAACTGGATGCTGAAGCAGCCCTACCCGCGCGAAATCAACTAGAATCTGCTTTTCGCGCGACTCGCATCCCGAATCCCGGAACCCGCATCCCTTCCTGATGCGCCCCTACCTGGACCTCATGAAGCACGTGCTGGAGCACGGTGCCCGCAAGAGCGACCGCACCGGCACCGGCACGCTCTCGATCTTCGGCGCGCAGTTGCGGTTCGACCTCAATGCCGGCTTTCCCCTGCTCACCACCAAGCGGGTCCACCTCAAGTCCATCATCCATGAGTTGCTGTGGTTCCTGAAGGGCGACACCAACGTGCGCTACCTGCGCAGCCACGGCGTCACCATCTGGGACGAGTGGGCGGACGCGAACGGCGAGCTCGGGCCGGTTTACGGCCGCCAATGGCGGTCGTGGCCGGCGCCCGACGGACGGCACATCGATCAGATCGGCCAGGTGATCGAGCAGATCAGGAAGAATCCGGATTCGCGGCGGCTCATCGTCTCGGCGTGGAACGTCGCCGACCTGCCGAAGATGGCGCTGCTGCCGTGCCACGCCCTGTTCCAGTTCTACGTGGCCGAGGGACGCCTCTCCTGCCAGCTTTACCAGCGCAGCGCCGATTTTTTTCTCGGCGTGCCGTTCAACATCGCCTCCTACGCGCTGCTCACCCTGATGGTGGCGCAGGTCTGCGGCCTGAAGGCCGGGGACTTCGTGCACACCTTCGGCGACACCCACCTCTATCTCAACCACCTCGAGCAGGCGCGCGAGCAGCTCGCGCGCAGCCCGCGCCCGCTGCCGCGCATGCGGCTCAACCCCGCGGTGAAGGACCTGCTCCAGTTCCGCTACGAGGATTTCACGCTCGAGAACTACGACCCGCATCCGGCGATCAAGGCGCCCATCGCGGTGTAGCAGAGCCGTTTCAAGTTCCAAGTTCAATGTTCAATGTTCGATGGCAACACCCGAAGCCCCGAGCCCGGAACGTGGAGCATTGAACCTAGAACCTTGAACGTTGAACCTTGAACCCGGAACCTTGAACACGGAACACGGAACACGGCGCGTTTCGGTCATCGTGGCGATGTCGAAGAACCGCGTAATCGGCGCCGGAGGCGCGATCCCCTGGCGCCTGCCCGAGGAGCTGAAACGATTCAAGCGCGTCACGCTGGGCCACCATATCATCATGGGCCGCAAGACGTGGGACTCCATCGGGCGGCTGCTGCCAGGGCGCACGACCGTGATCGTCACGCGCCAGCGCGGTTTCCGCGTCCCGGGTGCGCTCATCGCCCACTCGCTTGACGAAGCCATCGCCGCCTGCGGAGAGGACAGCGAGATCTTCGTGATCGGGGGTGCCGAGCTCTACGAACAGGCGCTCCCGCGCGCCGGCCGGCTGTACCTGACGACGGTCGAGGCCGAGGTCGTGGGCGATACCGTCATGCCCGAATTCGACCCGCGGGACTGGCGCGAAGTCGCCGCCGAGTCGTTCGCCGCGGACGAGCGGCACCGCTACGCCTTCCGCTGCGCCGTGTACGAGCGAAGACAAGAGCATTAGCCACAGAGAACACGGAGGACACAGAGGTCACAGAGAGAATCAAAATCAACAATCTTCTCTGTGATCTCTGTGGCTCAACATGGTCTTGACCGGCGATAGCCGCGAGTTAGTGTCTGAGCACTGAAATGGCGCAACGCAGCTTCTTGTGCTTCATGCTCTCTGTGGCCTGCTTCGGCCTCGCGGCGGCGCAGGGCAAGGTCAGCGTCGAGGACCTCAAGCTCCGCGCCGAGGCCGGCGACAAGGGCGCGACGCGCCAGCTCGCCGACCTGTATTACCTCGGCCGCGAAGGGGTCGAGCGCAACTTTAGCGAGGCGGCGCGCTGGTACGAGAAGCTCGCCCGGCAGGGCGACGCCCGCGCCCAGACCAGCCTCGGGCTGATGTACGCCCGCGGCTACGGCGTGAAGAAGAATCCCGAGACCGCCCGCCGCTGGTGGAGCTTCGCGGCGGCGCAGAACGATCCCGGCGCCCAGTACAACCTGGGCGTGATCTACTCCCAGGGCGAAGGCGTGCCGCTCGACTACGCGCAGGCCGCGCAGTGGCTCACCCGGGCCGCGCAGCGCGGCCACGTCCAGGCCCAGCACAATCTCGGCATGCTCTACTTCGACGGCAAGGGCGTCGAGCGCGACCCCGTACGCGCCTACTTCTGGGTCAAGGTCGCCGCGCTCCAGGGCGACGCGCTGTCGGAATCGGCGCTGAAGCTCGTCGGTGAACGCATGAGCGAGGAGCAGGTGCGGCAGGCGAATGCGCAGGCCGACGAATGGATGAAACAGAACAAGAAGCTCGCCAAATGAAAAAGAAGTCCCCCGTGCAGCGCCCCATCCGCTCCCGCCGTCGCGACGGCGCGGGTGCGCTGCCGCGCGATGTCCTGCGGATCAGCGCGGAGCCCTGCCACTACTTCACCGAGTCGCAGGTGCACGCGCGCCTCGTCGCGGATCCCGCCGCCTACGTCACGTTCCTCAAGAACGGCCTCGAGGCCATCGCGGTGGGGCGGGCGCAGCTGACGCTGCCGCCCAAGCAGGTTTTCCAGGACCCCCTCACCGGGGGCGATTTCCGCGTCATGCCGTGCGAGGTGCGAAACAGCGGCCGGGCAACCAAGACCGTCAAGCTGATCGGCACCAATACCGTGCAGCGGGTCGTGCCGGACCAGATCACCGTCGGCCGGCTCCTGGTCATGGACCCGGTGGAAAATTTCGTCTCCGCGGTGATGGAGGCGTGCCTCCTGTCCTCCGCCCGCACCGGGGCCTGCGCGGCGCTCGCGATCGATACGCTGGCACGGGCGCGCGACAGCCTGGTCGTCGTCGGCAGCGGCCGGGTCGGCTTCTACGCGACGCTCTACGCCATCGCCGCGGCCGGCGTGAAGCACGTGGTGCTGTGCGACGCGGTCCCGCAGCGGGCCGGGCACGCCGCGCGCTGGCTCGGTGCAAGGTTCCCGCGCGCACGCTGCGAGGCGCGCGCGCCCGGCGCCGACTTCCGGGCCGACATCGTCGTGCTCGCCACGACCAGCGAGTCCGCGCTGATCAGCCCTCCCGGCTGGGGTGCGAACCTGATCGTGAGCCTGGGCGCGGATACGGACAGGCAGAGCGAGCTCGATCCGGGGTGGCCGCGCTACGCCGACATTTATTGCGACACGTTCGACTCGCTGCGCTTCGGCGACCTCAGGGCCTGGATCGAGGCGGGCCTGATGGACGCGACGGCGGTCACCGACCTCCTGGCCGTGTATCGCGCCCCGCCGGCCGCCTCCGGGCGCCCGCGCGTGTTTGTGTCCACCGGCTCCGCGCTCTTCGACAATCTCACCGCGCGCTACCTGCTCGAGACATCCGCCGTCAAGCGATCTCGCAGATAAAGTCCTCGTACTTGCCGCTCGGCGCGCGCGGGATGGCCTCCAGGTAAGCAAACGCAAGCTCGAAAGGGTGGCCGAGGGACTCGCGCAGGGCGTCCGCGACATCGCGCTCCTCGCTCGCGTCGAGTCTGCGCTGCGCGGCCACCCTCACCTCGATGCGGCTCGGCGATTTCTGCACCAGCTGGATCTGGCGGATTGGCGCGAGGTGGGTCCATGTCTCCGCGGCAAAGCTGGGGAAGAACTTGCGACCGTCCGGCGCGACCGCCAGATTGCGCTCCCGGCCCAAAACACGGCGGATCACCGCCAATCCTCTGCCGCACGGGCAGGGCGCGCCCGCCTCCGCGTAGTCCCCGATCTCGTAACGGATCAACGGCATCGCGAAATTGTGCAGGGGGGTCACCACGACCTTGCCGACCCCGCCGGGGCCGCAGGGCCGTCCTCCGTCGTCCAGGATCTCGACGATCGCGCTTTCGCTCTGGACATGGTAGTGCTCGCTCTCGGGGCACTGCAGCGCGAGGTAGCCGGCTTCCTGCGAGGTGTACATGTCCACCAGAGGGACGCCGAGCAGTGCTGCGCACTCCGCGCGCCCTTCCGAACGCAGCGCATCGCCGAAGGTCCGCGCCTCCCGCAAGCGGCCGAGCTTGACCCCGCGACGCCGCATCTCGCGCGCCAGCTCCAGCAGATTGGACGCGAGGGTCAGGAGGTAATCCGGGTCCTGTTCGGCCAGCCATTCGATCTGGCGTCCTATCAGGTTGCTGCTATGCAGGATGCTGGAGGGTCCGTTGGGGCAGATCTCGGCGATCGCGGCGCTCCAGTGGGGAACGGTTACGCCCTGCTCACCGCGCACGCCGCGATCCGGCCGGATCGTCGCCAGCTTCAGGCTGAGATCGCGCCGGTGCCAGAGGTGATCACGCAGGTTGAATGTCTGCCAGAACAACTGCGTGACCGGCGTGGCGAGAAAAGTGACGGGGGTTCCCGTCGAGCCCGAGGTCTGTCCCTGGGTCACCGGTGCGTGCGCCGCAGGCACGTTGCGGCTGTGGAGCGCGCCGCCCTGCGCGTGCACTTCCGCGCGCGTGAGCGGGGGCAGCGTCGAGAACCACGCGTCGGTGACGTCCGCGCCGTGGCGGTAACCGGCCGCTTCCAGCCGCCCGCGGTAAAACGGCACCGTTTCGTGAGCATGCTGCAACAGCAGACCGAGCTGGCGGAGTTGCTGCCGGCGCAGCCGCTCCGGCGGCCACCACTGCGTCTGCTCGAGCTGGTACTGAAGCGCCAGCATCAGCGCGCCGCGGCCGGCCGGCAGTCCCGGCCAGACCATGCCGCCGACCGACGAGCGGATGAGAGGGAAATAGTCAGTCACGGACCAGCGCCGAAGGTAGCCCGCAGTGTAGCATCGGCGGATTGCGCCGCGCCTCGACGCTCCATGGCATCGCCCGCTATGATAGCGGCGGCCGATCAACCGGGCGCAGCAATCCGTTCGTGGAGCACCTCGAAGAGCCCCTCCTGGAAAGCGCGCCGCTCGCCCGGCGGCTCGCTGCGCAGCTGTGCAAGGACCCGGAAACCGGGAGAGACTGTTCTCCGATGCACGGAGTCTGGCAGTACCTGAGATTGCTGGGCCTCGTGACGACGCCGGCAGATCACCGGGATTTCATCAAGGACGCATTCGCCGAGGCGGCGCCCGCAAATGAACAGATCAAAGTCCTCATTTCCGGGGCAGTCGATTACTCGATGCAGGCGCACGTGCTGTGGGCCTGTGGACTATGTCGCGCTGATCCAAACATCACTGTTGTGGACGTCTGCGACACGCCTCTGTGGCTCAACGACTGGTATGCGCGGAGATTGGGCCGCTCGATCGACGGCATACGCCAAGACGTGCGGGCGTACATTGCCGACGCCCCCTATGACGTGGTGTGCACGCATTCCTTCCTCTCGCAGATTCCAGCAAGCGACCGGCCGACATTGCTCGCCCGGTGGCGGCAGCTGTTGAGGCCCGGTGGAAGAGTCATTACCGTCAATCGCATCCGCGCCGGGAGCGATGCAGGTCCCTTCACTTATTCCGACGCGCAGATAAAGGCCCTCAGGGAGGCGGTTCTGGTAAGGGCCGGGCAATGGCACGATCGTCTCGATCTTGGCCCGGGGGAGCTGGCAGATAACGCCGTCCTGTATGCGAGGCAGCGTAGGATATTCCCGGTTTCGTCGCCCGACGCCATCGCGGCGCTGTTTACCCAGGCAGGATTCGCTCTTGATCATTTGTCGTCTGCAGCGGCCACTCCCGGGCCGCTGCACTCTTCTGCCGCTTCTACCGAGGCGGTATACGCAAAGGTGGTAGCCCGTCGTCCGTGAGGACGGCCACGGACGTGCTGTTCAGCTTAGCTCCGACACGAAGACTTCGAACTTGCCCCCGGTGTTTCGAGGTATCTCACTCGTGTAGGTAATCCGTACCTCGAAGGGCGAGGGCATTCGTACGAGAATTTGGCGGCGAATACCCTCTTCCTGTTCCGCAGTCAGAGGCTGTGTCGTCACGAGACGCGCCTCGATAACGTTGAAGCTCTTCTGGATCAACTGGTGCTGCAGAACGGGGGCAATTTGGTCGAAGCCGCTGCTTCCCAGGAGGGGCCAGTACCGCCTGCCGTCCGCCAATATCAACATGTTACGGACCCGACCGTTGATGCGATGCAACACGGGTAGCCCACGGCCGCAATCGCAAAGTGTCCCCGCTTCAGCGTAGTCGCCGATCTCATAGCGCACGATCGGCGTCGCGAAGTTGTGCAAGTCGGTTAAGACCGCGCGACCCACTTCCCCCGGCCCGCAGATACTTCCGTCTTCCCCCAGAATCTCGACCAGAACCGCCTCTGATTGGACGTGATAGTGCTTATGTTTCGGGCATTGGAGCGCTATGTAGCCGACCTCATTCGAGGAGTACGAATCGACCACCCCTACTCCCCAAGCTCGCCGGACCAGTTCGCGGGTCTCCTCTGCCAGCGATTCACCCATGGCCCTTGCCTCGCGCAGCCTGGGCAGTTTGACGCCGCGTCTGAGGGACGTTCGGGCCAGTTCCGCAAGATTTGAGGAATAGGTCAGCAGGTAGTCCGGCTGCTGGCGCTCGAGCCACCGCAGCTGGGCATCCACGTCGGTGCTGATCGGCAGCGTCGCCGAGCGGCCCGCCCGGGTCAAAGCGTCGGTGGCGGGTCCCCAGCCGTCCGCCTCGGCTTCCTTCACGCCCTGCCGGATCGCCGCGAGCTTGCCGTTCAGGTCGCGCTCGAACCACCGGTGCTCCCGCAGCACGATCGCCTGCCACAGCAGTTGAACGAGGCCCGTCTTCAGCACGCGCACTGGCCGGCCGGTCGAGCCCGACGTCCGGCTCTCGGCCACTGGCCCGTGGGCGGCGGGGCTGGCGGTGCTCCGCAGGGCATCGAAGTTCGCCTGAAGCTCGCTGCGGGTGAGTAGCGGGAGGCGGGTGAAGCCCTCCGGCGTGAGCGGCTGGCCGGGGTCGTAGCGGCCGCGCCAGCGTTCGCGGTAATACGGCACCGTGTCCCAGGCGTGCCGCAGCAGCGCGTCCAGTTGCCGGAACTGGAGCTCGCGCAGCTGTTCGGGGGCGAGCCACTGGGACCGTTCGAGCTGGAACTGAAGCGCGAGCGCGGTGGCGCCTTCGGCCCCCGGAATGGCGGGCCAGGCTATCCCCGGAATGGACGAGTGGATGAGGCTGACGGTGTCGTTCACGGCGGGCGGCTTTCCGGGCTCTATTCTACGGAACGGAGCCGGAAATAAAAAAAGGCGGGCCGCAGCCCGCCTTGTCCTCACCTGAGCCTTGGGCTTCCTACAGGACCCGCACCTCCGGAAGGGGAAAGCCGTTGAAGTTGCTGGCGTAGGCCGTGGTATAGGCGCCGGCGTTGGCGATGTAGATGAAGTCGCCCTCCTGCATGTCCTCGGGGAACATCTCGTCGCGCATGCACACGTCCACCGAGTCGCAGGTCGGGCCGGCGACATTCCAGGGGATGAGCTTCCCGGTGCGGTCGGTCTGCACGTCGTAGCGCAGCCCTTCCGTGGTCTCGATCACCCCGCCGAACACCCCCGCGTCCCAGTACATCCAGCGCTTGCCCGCGCGGGTGGCGGTGCCGACCACCCGGCAGACGAAGTAACCGGCGTCCGACACGAGATAGCTCCCTGGCTCGGCCATCACGCGCACGCTTTGCGGCACGTCGCGCAGGGCGTGGTTCACCACCTCGGCGATCTTCTCGATCGAGGGGATGGGCTTCACGTGGCGCACGGGGTAGCCGCCGCCGATGTTGAGCAGCCGGGGCTTCAAGCCGGCGAGCCGCATCTTCTTGAACACGCGCTTGGCGCTCTGGATGCCGACGCGCCAGTTCTCCGGGTTGCGGCACTGGGAGCCGACGTGGAAGGTGACGCCCGCCAGGTCGGCCTTGAGCGCCGCCGCTTCCGCGACGATCCCGTCCACCTCGGCCGGCTTCATCCCGAACTTGCCGGCGAGCGGCCAGTCGCTGCCGACATTGGGCGCCTCGATGCGCACGTAAAGCCTGGCGTCAGGCTTGATGCTCACGATCTTGCGCAGTTCCTCGACGCTGTCCAGCACGAACCACTCGACGCCCCTGGCCGCGGCGTACTCGATGTAGGCCCGTGACTTCATCGGGTTGCTGTAATAGATCTCCGTGGCCGGCACGCCCAGCTCGAGCAGGATATCGAGCTCGGCAATCGAGGCAATTTCGAAGCCCGCGCCCTCCTCGATCAGCACCTTCAGCACGCGGGGGTCGGGGTTGGCCTTGACCGCGTAGTGCGGGTTGACCCGCGGCATGGCGGCCCTGAAGCGGCGGATCTTGGTGCGGACGATGTTGGTGTCAACCAGCAGGAACGGCTTGCTGTATCCCTGCTTGAGCGCTTCCCGGACGTGGCTGAAGTCCAGGCGGACTTCGGGATGCGTATCGAAGAGTGGGGGCTGCTCGGTTTCGGGGGTGGTGGGTTGCGGTTTCTTGAGGGCGACGGGGCGCACGGCCATCAAAGTTCTCCTTGAGACCTAGGTTTCAGGCAGATCCCGCTCGACGACTTCCGCCGTGCAGCAGCACTTCCCTGCCATTGTCATGACAACCTCCATCGGCTCCGAAAACACCGTCACAAAATCGCAAAACTTGCGCGAATTATAGGATCACTGCGCCAGATTTCAAGAGTTTTTTGCGGATTTTCTGAAAAAATTTTCGGCCGCGTGCCGTGTACGCAACGCGCCGCCGGTCGTCGCTCGCCTTCTTTCCGGCGCGTCTCGAGCGGCGGCGAACGCCAAGAAGAGTGACTGCAGCTGTCGATGCGCCGAGTCGGGACCCGGGGTCGACACGGTCAGGTTGCAACGAGCGACCGGAAGAGGCCCGTCCCACGCGGCTTCGCGGCTGCTATCACCGCCCCCGGCTCCAGCGACTCGTTTGTCCACCACCCCGTCGCTTCGCGCTACCCCTCCTCGACGAGGAGGGGAATTCATTTTGTCAGGTAATCTTGGCTGCCCGTTCGGCCGCGCGGTGAGCGGCAGCTTGCTGTCCGCTCCAGCGCGCGGAGATAAACCGGCGCGCCGCGTCCGGTTTATCAGACTTTCGGCGGGGTGACCCCGGTCTGCCCCTGATACTTGCCGCCCCGGTCCCGGTAGGAGGTCTCGCACACGTCGTCAGGCCGCGCTTCGAGAAAAATCACCTGAGCCACCCCCTCGTTGGCGTAGATCTTGGCCGGGAGCGGCGTGGTGTTGGAGAACTCCAGGGTCACATACCCCTCCCATTCGGGCTCGAGCGGGGTGACGTTGACGATGATGCGCAACGGGCGTACGTTGACTTTCCGAGGCACAACACCAGGACATTCCTGGGGACCCGAAAGTACTCCACCGTCCGGGCGAGTGCAAAGGAGTTGGGCGGGATGATGCAAACGTCGCCCTTCAGGTCCACAAAGGAATGGGGGTCGAAGTTCTTGGGGTCAACGATAGTGGTGTTGATATTGGTGAAGAGCTTGAATTCGTTCGAGCAGCGGATGTCGTAGCCGTAGCTCGAGGTGCCGTAGGACACCACCCGGCGGCCGTCCGCCTCCTTGACCTGGCCCGGCTCGAACGGCTCGATCATGCGCCGCTCGCGCGCCATGCGCCGGATCCAGCGGTCGGATTTGATGGACATCTGATTTGAGGCTTGAGCTATTAGGATTGAGGATTGAGCTGCGAAGATCGAGAAGCCGGGACGGCCGATTATAAGCTGCCCAGGAGCGGCATGAGCCGCCGGCCGCTCAGGACCGCAAGATTCGGGGCGAGCGTTGAGCGGCGCCCCGGCGGCCGCTCGAATGCGAGCAGACCGCGGCAGCGCACAGGCGTCCGCCCCGGTCAGGTGTTTTGAACGACGATCTTCGGGAACGCCGCCGAGTGGTCCTGCGCCTTCTCCGCGATCTTGACCGCCACCCGCCGCGCGATCTGCTTGTAGAGCCGGGCGACGCGGCCGTCCGGGTCGGCCACCACCGTCGGCTTGCCGGAGTCGGCCTGCTCGCGGATGTTGATGTCGAGCGGCAGTGCGCCCAGCAGCTCGACGTCGTAGTCCTTCCCCATCCGCTCCGCCCCGCCCTCGCCGAAGATGCGCTCTTCGTGGCCGCATTTCGAACAGATGTGGACGCTCATGTTCTCGACGATGCCGAGGATGGGGATGCCAACCTTCTCGAACATCTTGAGCCCTTTGCGGGCGTCAATGAGGGCGATGTCCTGGGGCGTGGTCACGATGAGGGCACCGGTCACCGGCACGCGCTGCGCCAGCGTCAGCTGGATGTCGCCGGTTCCCGGCGGCAGGTCCACCACCAGATAGTCCACCTCCCGCCACTTGGTTTCGTTCAGGAGCTGCTCGAGGGCCTGGGTCACCATCGGGCCGCGCCACACCATCGGCGTCTCCACGTCAATCAGGAAGCCGATTGACATCGCCTGGACGCCGTGGCCTTCCATCGGCTCGAGGCTCTTGCCGTCGCGCGACTCGGGCCGCCCGCGGATGCCAAGCATGGTCGGCTGCGACGGGCCGTAGATGTCGGCATCGAGCACCGCCACGCTGGCGCCTTCCGCCGCCAGCGCGAGCGCCAGGTTGGCGGCGACGGTGCTCTTGCCAACGCCGCCCTTGCCCGAAGCGACCGCGATGATGTTCTTGATGCCGGGAACGAGCTTCACCCCGCGCTGCACCGCGTGCGAGACGATCTTCATCTGCACGTTGACGCTGACCTGTCCCGCGCCGGGGATCGCCTTGAGCTTCCTGCCGATCTCTTCCCGGATCGGCGCGAGCTGGCTCTTCGCCGGGTAGCCGAGCAGGATGTCCACCGACACCTTGTCGCCGTCCACCTTGATATTGCGCGCCGACTTGGTGGTAACGTAGTCCTTCCGGGTGTTGGGATCAATCAGGCTCTCGAGCGCTTCCTGAACCTGCTGTTCCGTGACTGCTGCTATGGGAATGCCTTATTCAGCGTGTAGGGCGCGATTCTAAAGGATTGCCCGCACTACGCCTATCGGTTGCGCGTTTCCCGCGCCGTCGTGGTTACCGGGCATCCGTGCCTGTGAGGCCTCGCGGCGACAGGCACTGATATCCTGTTTGTTACAATTCAGGGGCTTAAGTTTCATCCATCGCCATGAACAAACGGCGCATTTTCCTGACCTCGGCCCTGCCCTACGCCAATGGGGCGATCCACCTCGGGCATCTGGTGGAGTACATCCAGACCGACATCTGGGTGCGCTTTCAGCGCATGCAGGGAAACGAGGTCCATTACTGCTGTGCCGACGACACCCACGGCACGGCGATCATGCTGCGCGCCGAGCAGGAGGGCATCACGCCGGAGCGGTTGATCGCGCGCGTGCTGGAAGAGCACCAGCGCGACTTTGCGGGCTTTCACGTCGAGTTCGACAACTACTACTCGACCCATTCTCCGGAAAACCGGGAGCTTTCCCACGAGTTCTACCGCAGGCTCGACGCGGCCGGCATGATCGAGCGCCGCTCGATCGAGCAGTATTACGATCCGGTGAGGGACCTGTTCCTGCCCGACCGCTTCATCAAGGGCGAGTGCCCGAAGTGCGGCGCCAGGGACCAGTACGGCGACGCGTGCGAAGTCTGCGGGGCGACGTACTCGCCGACCGACCTGAAGAACCCCTATTCCGCGGTCTCCGGCGCGAAGCCGGTTAGGAAGGAGTCGGAGCATTTCTTCTTCAAGCTCGGCAAGTGCACCGACTTCCTGAAGCGTTGGACGCGCAGCCTGGACACCCTCCAGCCCGAGGCGGCGAACAAGCTCGACGAGTGGTTCAAGGCGGGGCTTGCCGACTGGGATATCTCCCGCGATGCACCTTACTTCGGCTTCGAGATCCCGGGCGCCCCCGGCAAGTACTTCTATGTCTGGCTGGATGCGCCGATCGGCTATTTCGCCAGCTTCAAGAACCTCTGCGCGCGGGAAAAACTCGATTTCGCCGAATTCACCGATGCCGTGAAAAGCAAGGATGCCGGCACCGAGATGATCCATTTCATCGGCAAGGACATCCTCTACTTTCACACGCTGTTCTGGCCGGCGATGCTCGAGAAGGCAGGGTTCCGCACGCCCACCTATGTCTATGCCCACGGCTTTCTCACCGTGAACGGCGAGAAGATGTCCAAGTCGCGCGGCACCTTCATCACCGCCGAGAGCTACCTGAAACAGGGGCTCAACCCCGAGTGGCTGCGCTACTACTACGCCGCCAAGCTCGGGCCGACGATGGGGGACATCGACCTCAGCTTCGAGGATTTCGTAGCGAGGGTGAACAGCGATTTGGTTGGTAAGTACGCAAATATTGCCAGCCGGTGCGCAGGATTCATCCAGAATCGATTTGAAGGCAAGCTCTCCGAATTGCATATGGGAGCTGAACGGCTACGTCTGAAGATGCAGTCAAACGATCACTGCTGGTCATTGATTGGCCGACTGTATGCGGATCGAGAGTATGGGAAAGCAGTTCGAGAAATCGGTCGCTTCCTCGACGAAATCAATCAATACATAGACGAGCATAAGCCTTGGGAGCTCGCCAAGGTCGAAGTCGACAGCGGGAAGCTGCATCAAGTTTGCACGACTGCGTTAACTTTATTTTGGTACACCACGGTCCTGCTGCGACCGATATTGCCCGATACGGCCGAAAAAGCACGGCGCTTCTTGAATTTGACCGGCGATCATATGAAGTGGGGTCAGTACAATGCCCTTCCCCCGGGCCACGTTATTAACCGTTATGAGCATTTGATGACTCGCGTGGATCCAAAACAGATCACCACTTTGATCGAAGCCAGCAAGGAATCGCTCCAGCCGGCGCCAATCCCGCATTCGCAGCAGCGCCACGCCCAGCACCAGGAGCAGACCGTGGAAACCGCCGCATCCGGAGCAATCAGCATCGCTGATTTCAACAAGGTGGACCTCCGCATCGCCAGGATCGTCGGCGCGGAGCACGTGGAAGGAGCGGACAAGCTCCTGAAGCTCACGCTCGACCTCGGCGGCGGGGCCAAAACGGTGTTTGCGGGCATCAAGTCGGCCTACCAGCCCGAGCAGCTCGTCGGGCGGCTCACCGTGGTGGTCGCCAACCTCGCACCGCGTAAAATGAAGTTCGGCGTCTCAGAAGGCATGGTGCTCGCCGCCTCCGGCGACAGTCCGGGGCTCTTTCTGCTGAGTCCCGACAGCGGCGCGCAGCCGGGGATGAAGGTAAAGTAAGGACGCCAACCCGGAGCGTTCGAACCAGAGAACAAACTCGATGCAAATCAGGGGCAACCGGACGTTCATCTGCAGCGTGGCGTTTCTCGACATCGTCGAGTACTCCAAGAAGCCCGTCGCCGAGCAGATCCAGCTCAAGGAGCGGCTGAACGGCCTGCTCGCCGAGGCGCTGAAGGATGTCGCCGCCAACGACCGCGTCATCCTCGACACCGGCGACGGCGCGGCGATCAGCTTCGTCGGCGACCCGGAGGACGCGTTGTTCGTGTGCCTGACGCTGCGTGATGCGGTCACGCCCGGCCAGTCTGCCGACACGGTGCCGCTGAAGATGCGCATCGGCATCAATCTGGGCCCGGTCAAGCTGATCCGGGACCTGAACGGCCAGCCCAACATCATCGGCGACGGCATCAATGTCGCGCAGCGCGTCATGAGCTTCGCCGATCCCAACCAGATCCTGGTGTCGCGCTCGTACTACGAGGTGGTGCAGTGCCTGTCGGACGCCTACGCGAAGCTCTTCCACTACGAGGGCTCGCGCACCGACAAGCACGTGCGCGAGCACGAGGTTTACGCCGTCGGGGGCAGCAGCGACGAGATCCGGCGCACGCTGGAGTCGGCGCATTCCACGGGCCCCGGCATGCGGACGTTTCCCGGCGCCTCACCGACCGTGATCGGCCGCCTGACGCATTCGGCAACGCAGGTCACCGAGAACCTCCGCACCCGGCCCCGGCTGGGCACCGCGGCGGCGGTCGTGGCGATACTGGTGATCGCTCTCGCGCTGCGCGGCCTGCGTGAGCGGCCCGAGGCGGTTGCGGAAGCCGGCACGCCCGAGGCGATTGCCGGGGCCGGCGTGCCCGAAGCGCCTGCTGCGCCTGCTGCGCCCGCCACGCCCGAACCGGTCCGCCCCGCTGGGAAAAAGGCCACTGAAGCGCCGGCAAAGCCCGTTCCCGCCGCGGCCCCGGAGTGGAAAAGGACCGCCCCACCGGCCTCTGTCAAGCGCGCTGCCGAACCGAAGCCGGCGGCGGCCGGCGAACCGGGCTTCGTCTCGTTCGCCATCACGCCCTGGGGCGAGATCTACGTGGACGGCAAAAAGCAGGGCGTGAGCCCGCCCTTGCGCGAGGTGCCGGTCAGCCCCGGGCGGCACGATATCGAGGTGCGCAACACCACCTTCCCGCCCTACACCCAGACGGTGGAGGTCAAACCGGGAGACCGGATTAGAATAAGGTACCGATTCCAGTGAGGGGAAACCCGTGAAGAAGGCGCTGTTGCTGGCCGCCGTCGCGGTGCTGCTTGGCGGCTGCGAGACCGCACCCATCAAGACCATCCAGCAGGAAATCAAGGGCCTGTTCCAGCAGAACCAGGGCGAGCCCGACCTCGCCGCCGGCATCCGCGCGTACGAGGACGGCAACTACAACGAAGCCGCCCGCAGGCTGCAGAGCGCGCTCGACCAGGGACTGGGCAGGCCGGACCGGGTGAGGGCGCACAAGTACCTCGCGTTCATCTACTGCTCTTCCGGCCGCGAGCGGCAGTGCCGCGACGAGTTCCGCAAGGCGCTCGCGATAGACCCCGATCTCGAGCTCGCGCCCGCCGAGGTCGGGAACCCGATCTGGGGCCCGATATTCCGCAGCGAAAAGGCGCGCGGCCAGTCCTGAACGGCAAAGCGATGGAAAAACGCAAACTCGGCCGCTACGAGATTCTCGCGGAGCTCGGCAAGGGCGCGATGGGAGTGGTCTATCGCGCGCTCGACCCCATGCTCGGCCGCACGGTGGCGGTCAAGACCATCAACATGGCGCTCGAGCAGGACGAGATGGCGGAGTACGAGGCGCGTTTCCACCAGGAAGCCAAGGCCGCCGGCGGGCTCAACCACCCCAACATCGTCACCATCTACGACATCGGCAAGAGCGGGAACGTCGCCTACATGGCAATGGAGCTGCTGGAGGGCGACGAGCTCAGGAGCCTCGTGGCCCCCGGCAAGCCGCTCCCGGTCGCGCTGGCGATTGACATCGCCGCGCAGATCGCCGAGGGTCTCGGCTACGCGCACGAGCACGACATCGTGCACCGCGACGTCAAGCCGGCCAACATCATGATCGTGCGCGGGGAGCTGGTGAAGATCATGGACTTCGGCATCGCGCGCATGCGCTCGACCAACGTGCGCACGCAGACCGGGGTCGTGCTGGGCTCTCCCAAGTACATGTCGCCCGAGCAGGTGGTGGGAAAGCGCGCCGAGGCGCGCTCGGACATCTTTTCCCTGGGCGTGATCCTCTACGAGATGGTGACGGGCAAGACCCCGTTCACGGGCGAGGACGTGAGCTCGATCATGTTCCAGATCCTGAACTTCGCGCCGCCGCCGCCCAGTACGCTCAACCCCGAGGCACCCGAAATGCTCGACTTCATCACCGCCAAGGCGCTCGCCAAGTCGCCGGCCGACCGCTACGCGGACGCGCGCGAGATGGCGCGCGACCTGCGCGAGTGCCGCGGCCGCAGGGGGGCGGCGGGGCCTGCGGTCACGACGCGGCCGCCCAGGCCGGCCCAGACGGGCTTCGATCCGCAACCCGCCACCGGGCTTCTCGCAGACCCCTCTCCCTCCACGCGCCGCAGCGATGCCGAGCCCGACACGGTCGAGATCGTCCCCGCCCTCGGGTTGTCGAAGGCCTTCGACTCGCTCGACGCCACCCTGCGGCTCGCCGCGCAAACCGGCATGGCGCAGGAGATGCAGGATCTCGCCCGGGCCACGGGAACGCGGACCGGCGGTTCCCCCGTGGCGGGCCGGGAGCGCGCGTTCCGGGTGACCAGCGGGCCCGGCTGGAGCCCCCGGGACAAGCTCATCTTCACGGCAGGCGTGATCGGCGCCGCCATCCTCGGCGCGGTGATCGTCTTTGCATAACTGAAATTCATCACCGCGGAGAGCGCAGATGACCGTTCACCGTTCACCGTCCCGGCCATGCGCTTGAGCCTGAAGATCCTGGTCTGCGCCACACTCCTGCTGGCGGTGTCGGCCGCGCGCAGCGCGAGCTACGAGACCGAGTGGGTCGAGTTTCCCGCGCTCAGGGAGTTCAACGGCAGCCCGGTGCAGCTCGATGCCTTGATGTTCCGGCCGCCGGGCGCGGGGCCGTTTCCGGCGCTGGTGCTGCTGCACGGCTGCGGCGGCATGTACACGAGCCAGGGCTACGTCACCGCCTCGTACCGCGACTGGCTGGAACGGCTCGGCGAGCAAGGCTACGTGGCGCTGCTCGTGGACAGCTTCAATCCCCGCGGCTACCGCTCGATCTGCGAAATCCAGAAGCGTCCGATACTGGTGAGCCGCGAGCGGGTGGACGATGCCTACGCCGCGCTGCAATGGCTCGCTGGCCAGCCCTACGTCAAAGCCGACCGCATCGGCCTGATCGGCTGGTCGAACGGCGGCTCCGGCACGCTCTACAGCCTGCTGCCGGCGAACCGGCGGGAGCCGGGGTTCCGGTCCGCGGTCGCTTTCTACCCCGGCTGCACGACATTGGCACGGGCCACGACCCCGTACCGTCCCTATGCGCCGTTACTGATCCTGAGCGGGGAGGCCGACGACTGGACGCCGGCGGCGCCCTGCATGCGGCTTGCCGACGGCGCCCGGGCCGCCGGCTCGACCGTGACGATCGTGACCTATCCGGGGGTTTACCACAGCTTCGACCGCATCAACTCGCCGGTGCGCTACCGCCCGGACGTGCGCAATCCAAACAAGCCCGAAGGGCGCGGAGCGACCGTGGGCGGGGACTCCGCAGCGCGCGAGGACGCGACGCGGCGGACGCTGGAGTTCTTCGCGCAGCAGCTCAAGAACTGATCGAACCTCTGACCGCAGAGGACGCGGAGGGAAAGGCAAGAAACCTAATCGAACCGCCGAGACGCAGAGAGAAGCAAGAACAGTTGAACCGCCAAGATGGCATGGACGCCTCCCCCCAAGGGGCGGGAGGCGTCCATGCCATCTTGGCGGTTCGCTTTCTTGTATTTCCTCCGCGTCCTCGGCGTCCTCCCCGTTAGAGGCCGTGCCTCTAACGGGGTCCTCCGCGGTGAGAGGTTCAGGCGCCCGCGTCCGGGAGCTTGACCAGGCCGGAGGCGTCCACGGCGCGCACGAGATCGGCGACGCGCCCCCTGCCCGGCACCACCGCGTCGGGCGCGATTTCGGCGAGCGGCACCAGCACGAAGGCGCGCTCGAGCATCCGCGGGTGCGGGACGGTGAGCCCGGGTTCGTGAAGCTGAAGCTCGCCGTAGAGCACGATGTCGAGATCGAGCGTGCGCGGGGCGTTGGGAAAATCGCGCACGCGCCCGTGCGCGCGCTCGATTGCGAGCAGCTGCTCGAGCAGCTCGCGCGGCGCGAGCCGCGTTTCCACCATCGCCACCGCGTTGACGAAGTCCGGCTGCCCGCGGCAACCCACCGCCGGGTTGCGGTAGAGCGAGGACTCGCGCACGAGGCGCGTTTCCGGCAGCGCGGCAAGCGTCCGCAGCGCGCAGCGGATCTGCGCCTGCGGATCGTCGAGGTTGGCTCCCAGCGCCACAAAAGCGGTGACAAGTGATAAGTGACGAGTGACCAAAGTCTTCCTCAAAGTTCCAAGTTCAAAGTTCAATGTTCCGGGTTCCGGGTTCAATGTTCCGAGTTCCGTGTTCCAAGTTCAAAGTCGGAACCCTCGAATGGCAACCCGCTCCAATCTTGAACCTTGAACCTTGAACCTTGAACCTTGAACCTTGAACCCTGAACCCTGAACCTTGAACATTGAACCTTGAGCGTCTCCTAGCCTTCGCCCCCCGCCGGTTGGCTTGGGCCACCTCCCCCGCCCTCGGGCCGAGGGCCGCCGCGGCGGCGCCGGCGGCGCCGGCGTCGGCCCGGCTCGGCGTCACGCACCAGCATCTGGGCGCGCTCGGCCTCGCCCGCGCGCTGGAAGCGCTCCCACCACTCGCCGACAGCCGGCTCCACCTCGCCGCTGTCGCAGCGCAGCCGCAGGAAGTCGTAGCCGGCGCGGAAGCGCGGGTGCTCGAGCAGGCGGTAAGGGCGCCTGCCGGAGCGCTGCAGCAGACGCGGCTGTAGCGCCCAGATCTCCTTCATGTCCGCAGTGAAGCGGTGCGGGATCGCGAGCTTCTCGCCCTGCGCCTTCACCACGTGCTCCATCGCCCGGTAGAGCGCCGGTATCGGCGGCTCGCCCTTCCCTTCAAACGCCTTCCACTGGGCGAGCACTTCGTGCCACAGCAGCGCCGCGAACAGAAAACCCGGCGACACCGGCTTGCCCGCGAGGATGCGTTCGTCGGTGGTCCTGAGCGCCGTCATGACGAAGCGCTGCCCCAGGGGCTGCTCCAGGGTAACGTCGAGCAGCGGCAGCACGCCGTGGTGCAGGCCCTCCTTGCGCAGCTGCGTCACGCACGACGCGGAGTGGCCGGAAAGCAGGAGCTTCAGCATCTCGTCCAGCACGCGCGCCGGCGGCACGTTCGCGAGCAGCCCGGCGAGCCGGCGTATCGGGCGGCGGGTCGGGCCGTCAATCTCGAGCCCGCGGCTTGCCGCGAGCCGCACCGCGCGCAGCATCCTCACCGGGTCCTCCCGGTAGCGGCTCTCCGGGTCGCCGATCATGCGCAGCCGCCGCCTCTTCAGGTCGGCCACGCCGTCGTGGTAGTCCCAGATCTCCTGCGAGGAAGGGTCGTAGAACAGCGCATTGATGGTGAAATCGCGCCGCGTCGCGTCCTGCTCCTGGCTGCCGAAAACGTTGTCGCGGAGGATCCGCCCGTGCTCGTCCGCGACCCGCTCGTCGCCCTCCTCCGCGGGAACGGTACCGCGGAACGTGGACACTTCCACCGTTTCCGGGCCGCACATCACGTGCACGAGGCGGAAGCGGCGACCGATCACGCGCGAGCGCCGGAACAGCGCGCGCACTTCCTCCGGGGTGGCGTCGGTCGCCACGTCGAAGTCCTTGGGCTTGCGCCTGAGCAGCAGATCGCGCACCGCCCCGCCGACCACGAACGCGGGAAACTCGTGGCGCTGCAGCGTCTGCGTCACGCGCAGCGCACAGGGGCTGAGCGCTTCGCGCGCGACACCGTGCGCCTCGAAGGGAATGATCTTGGGCTGCGACGGCCTGAACAGCCGGCCCGAGAACATCTTGCCGAGGAAACGGGTGATCATCCGCGCAATAATGATGCCGTCATGGGTGACAAGCAAAATGAGCGGCACGCGCGCCCGGCGCGTCCGCTCGATTTTGCGCCAGGGAAATTATACGGGAGCGAAGAATTTCCTGCCGTCCGACTCGATTTCCCGCAGGGGGCAGCCGTAGAGCCGCTCGAGCCGTTCGCGCCCGAGCAGGTCGGCCGCCGCGCCGGCCTCGACGGCGCCGTCGCCATAGAGCAGCAGCGCGTGGCTGCAGAAGCGCGCGGGCCACAACGCGTCGTGCAGCACCATCACCACCGCCCTGCCGTGCTCGCGCGCGAGGCCGCTCACGAGCCGCAGCACGGCAACCTGGTGCCTCAAGTCGAGATGCTGCAGCGGCTCGTCGAGCAGCAGCGCCCGTGGCTCCTGCGCCAGCAGTTGCGCGATGCGCGCGCGCTGGCGCTCGCCGCCGGAGAGCGTGCGGTAGCCGCGGGCCGCGAATGCGTCCAGGCCGACCGCCGCGAGCGCCGCCCGCGCCGCGGCTTCGTCTCCGGCGCTCCAGCCAAACCACGAGCGGGCGCGGGGAAAGCGCCCGAGCAGCACGTAATCGAGCGCGCTGCCCCAGTAGTCCGCCTCCTCCTGCTGGAGCAGGACGCCGATGGAAGCCGCCCGTTCGGCGCTGCCGCACGACGCGAGGGGCGCGCCGTCGAGCGTCACCGTTCCCGCCGGCGCCGGCGCCAGCCCGGCAAGCGCGTGCACCAGGGTCGTCTTGCCGCTGCCGTTGGCGCCGAGCACGGCCCAGATCTCGCCGCCCCGGACCTCGAAGCCGATCGCGCGCGCCAGCACGCGCCCGGGCACCGCGAGCGTAAGGCCGCTACACGCGAGCACGGCTTCTTCCCAGCAGAACAAGCATCACCGGCACGCCGATCAACGCGGTCAGCACGCCCACGGGCAGCTGCTGGGGAGCAAAGAGCGTGCGCGCCGCGGTGTCGGCAGTCGTGAGGAACGCCGCGCCGAGCAGCATCGCGAGCGGCAGCAGCCAGCGGTGCGCGGTCACGCCCATGAGCCGTACCGCGTGCGGCACCATCAGGCCGACGAAACCGACGCTCCCCGCGAGCAGTACCGCCGCCACGGTGGCGAGCGCGGCCGCGACGAAGATCGCGATCTGCAGGGGCTTCACCGCGAGGCCGAGCGCATGCGCCTTCAGCTCGCCCAGCGCAAGCAGGTCGAGCCTGACCGCGTGCGCGACGGCGATCCCGCCGGTCACCACGAGCACGATCCAGGCCGCGGCCGGGCTGCCGGCATAGGCGAGATCGCCCATCAGCCAGAACAGCATGCCCTTCACCTGGGCGTCCGGCGCCATGACGAGCGCCAGGCTCACCAGGGCGGAAAAGCCCGCGGCGAGCACCACGCCGGTGAGCAGCAGCCGGTAAACGTCCCAGTCGCCGGCGCGGAAGCTCAGGCCGAACACGACCGCGATCGCGACGAGCGCGCCGGCGAACGCCGCCGCGTTCATCATCGCGGCGCCTGCGCCCGCCGCCAGCGCGAGCAGCGCGCCGAACGCCGCGCCGCCCGAGATGCCGAGCACGTAGGGGTCCGCCAGCGCGTTCCTGAGCAAAACTTGCAGCAGCGCGCCGGCCAGCGCGAGCAGCCCGCCGACCGCGAACGCGGCGGCTGCGCGCGGCGCGCGCAGGCCCCAGATCACGTCGTGCACGAGCCCGGGCACGGGATACAGGAGGCTGTCGAGCACCTGCAGCGCCGAGATCGGGAACGGGCCGGAGAGTAGCGCCGCAAACAGGCTCGCCACCGACGCCGCCAGCATCACGATCATGAGGACTGCGGGGCGGGACATGACGGCCATGATGATGTTGAGTGATGAATGATGGATTGTCTGCGGACGTCACAATGTCCGGGTTCCGCTCATCCCTCTGCACTCATCGCTCATCACCGGCTTTCGTCGAGGCTGATGATGCGCCAGCCGCTGCGCTGCGCGTGCGCCCGCAGCATGGCGTCCGGGTCCACCGCCACCGGATGGGTGACGCGCTCGAGCAGCGGCAGGTCGTTGTGCGAATCGCTGTAGAACCACGATTCCGCAAAGGCGGCGAGCGCGTCGCCCCGCCCGGCGAGCCAGGATTCGAGCCGGGCGACCTTGCCCTCGCGAAAGCAGGGAATGCCGCGCACCGCGCCGGTGAACTCCCCTTCCCGCTCCTCGGGCTCGGTCGCGATGAGGTGGGGCACGCCGAATTCGCGCGCGATCGGCGCGGTGACGAAGCTGTTGGTCGCGGTGATCACGACGGAGAGGTCGCCGCGATGGTGCTCGACGAGCGCCCGCGCGCCGGCGCGGATGATCGGCAGGATTCTGCGCGCCATGAACTCGCGGTGCCAGCCTTCGAGCTGCGCCCGCGGATGGCGCGACAGCGGCTTCAGCTGGAAATCGAGGAAAGCGCGGATATCGAGCGTCCCGGCCTTGTACTGGTCGAAGAACTGCTGGTTGCGCGCCTCGTACACTTCGCGGTCGAGCACCCCCTGCTCGATCAGGAACTGCGCCCACTCGAAATCACTGTCCCCGGCGAGCAGCGTATTATCAAGGTCGAACAAGACGAGGCGCTGCATCAACCGCCCGCCCCCGAGTCCCGCGCCCGTAGTTCCAGGCCACGCTGCTCGCTTGAGTACAGCAATTCGCGGACGAGCGGCAGGGTCACCGGCCGCTTGGTCTCGAGCGAGTAGCGGTCGAGGGCGTCAACCATCGCGAGCAACGAGGCCATGTCGCGCCGTACCCGGGCGAGCAGGTAGTCGCACGCCTCGGCCGGCAGCCGGAAGCCCCGGCTTGCCGCATAATCGGCGAGCGCCCGCGCTTTTTCCTCGTCGCTGAGAGCGTGGACCTGGTAAACCAGCCCCCACCCCAGGCGCGTCACCAGATCCTCGCGGAGCTTCAACTGCACCGGAGGCGCGGCCGCGGCTGCGAGCAGCGCGCCGTCGTGCTCGCGCAGCGCGTTGTAGAGGTTGAACGCTTCCGCCTGCGCTTCGTCATCGAGCAGGTCCACGTCGTCGAGCGCGACGCAGTCCATGCGCTCCAGGCCTTCCTCGAGGCGGGTGCCGCCGGCACCGGCGATGTAGGCGGCGGCCGCGCCCGCGCGCTGCAGTTCCGCCACCGCGCCCCTAAGCAGATGCGTGCGGCCGCTGCCGGGCCGCCCCCAGACGAAGAGGAAGCGTTCCCGGGCGCTGCGCGCCGCGATCCGCTTGACGTTCTGCAGCAGCTCCGCGTTGCGGCCCGCGACGAAGCTTGCCAGGGTGGGCAGCGGCGGACCGGCGAAATCGAGCACGAGCTGTTTCATGGGGACGTCCTCGCCGCCGCGGGGCGGGGC
>DAIDBG010000385.1 GCA_027310225.1 bacterium
ACCGCGCGGTTCTGAAAGTAAACCGCCTCACCCTGCGCCTGCTCCGGTAGGAGGGAGCGAGCGATCCGCTGCAGATGGAGGATGTCCTTGGAATCGACTTCCGCAAGCGGATTCCAGGTGTCCGTCCCACCGACAATCCCGATGGGATCGAGGCAATGCACGGTGCGACCGAGCGCGCGACGGCGGGCGGCGACGGCGCGATAAGCCTCACCTTTCGGATCGATGACAACGGCCGGGCCACACCAGCCCTTACTGTCGGGGACGGCAAGATTGGGGATCAGCAGTCCCGATGTCTTACCCGTGCGCGGCGGCGCGACGGTGATGAGGCTGCTTTCGGTCGAAACGCGGATCGGCCGGCGGGTGTCGGGATCGAGGCCGAGCTCAAGGCCGATCCGCATGCGCGCCCGCTCTTTGCGGCTCGCCCACCGGGCATTGCCGTAGGTGCCGCGCGGGTCGCGCCGCGGTCCGTAGTTCGGCACAAAGCACGCGACGAACGCCAGAAGTGGGCCAGCCATGATCCAGGCGAGAGCGGCCCTACCATATGGTCCCAGCGCCTTGGTCTGGCCGAACGCCATGTCACGGTAGGCGAGCAGCGAATCCAGACCCCAACTGTTTCGCATCGCCGTAAACCAGACGGACGGCGCCTGGATCGTGTTCGGCCACAGCGAGGCGTCAAAGCCATGCACCATGAATTCCGCAACGGGAAAGCCGAACAGGAAGGCCAGGATGGTGAGCGGCACGAAGATCTTCCAGAACATTTGATTTACTCCTTGGGAATTGCAAGCCGGGCGTAGGCTTCTGCCAACATGACGGCCTCGAGGTGGCCTTCTGCGGGCGACCAGACCCGCAGCCGAACGTCTCCAGCCGCAGTCCGGCCCATCACGACAACTGCCGTGTCGGTCGTCAGCCGACGGAGTTCGGTATGCCCGTCCGGCAATGTCCAGATGAGGTCGAGGTCTCGGTCGAAATGAACCTGGGCATGACCAGTATTGTGGACGGTGAAGGCGCCGATTGCCACGAAGGGGATCGACATCACGGTGACCGCCACCAAACCGCGCCAGTGGTAGCGCGCGTGCCGAAGTCCGGACCGCAAGGTGGCCCCGATCGCTCGGGGAAACCGAATGCGACGCCGCGGCAACACGTCCGCGAGCGCGTGCTCCAGAATCTGACGATCGGAGGGAAGCAGCGCCGGATCCTTCAAGCCAGCCAGCCGCGCGGCGGGATCCGGCAATGCCCGAAGTTCAGCGAGCTTGGCTGCGCTGGCCTGACGCACCTCGCGTTTCGACGCGTCGGCGTCAGCCTTCGCGTCGATGAACCGCTTGCGCAAAATTTCCAGGCGCTTGCTCATGACGCGAGCCACGTTGCTGCGGGCCGAACTGCTTCCATCACCGCGAGGCGGAACGCCTTGAGGTCGCTCACCATGCGCCGGGCCTCGTTGAAGCCGTACTCCTTCTGGAAGTCGGACGCCTTCAACTGCGGGATGGCATAGAGCCCGGTGGCCTGGAGAAAGCCGAGCGTGCGCGGTTCGAACCCGAACTTCGGCAGCACCGTGACTTG
>DAIDBG010000386.1 GCA_027310225.1 bacterium
GACCGACATCGTGCACATGCCCTACAAGGGCAGCGCGCCTTCGCTCACCGCGCTCATTGGAGGCCAGGTGGAAATGACCTTCGCCAACATCCCCGCAATCTTCTCGCACGTGAAGGCCGGGAAGCTGCGGCCGCTCGCGAACCTCGGGCCGAAGCGCTCCGAACAGTTGCCGGGGGTGCCCACCATGAAGGAGGCGGGCGTCGCCGGCGTGGAAGTGGTCTTCTGGTACGGCGTGCTCGCTCCCGCCGCGACCGCGCGCGACATCGTCACCAAGCTTGCGGACGCCGTCGCGCGCGCGGCGCGTTCGCCCGACACCCGCCAGCGCCTGCTCGACCAGGGCGCGGAGCCAGTCGGCAGCACACCCGAGGAATTCGGCAAGCTCCTGCGCGAGGAAATCACGAGGTGGGCGGAAGTGGTGAAGGTCTCGGGCGCACGGGCGGATTAGCCGTCGAATCCATCCGCCACCCTGAGAAGTTCCCGCTGGTGGCGCGTACCAGCACCTAACCACGCGAAAATGACGCTCCGCGAGCGTCGCTTGCACGCGCATCTCACCGCTGACGTTAAATTTCATACCCCATCCCCGCGCGTTGAGCGACGACGCGTCCGTCCGTTCGAACGCGCGCGGCCTCGGAGACGCAACCGGAAGCTAATTGCCGATTTCGCGTCGGCCGCTTGCGCGCCTTCGCGATCGCACCCGCAAGCGGGCACCTGCTCCGCGCTCCGGCGCGCGCCAACCCGGCGCGAAGCATCCGGATTTGACGCTATTTGGCGCCTTGGCGGCTATTCCTGACCTTCTCCAGGTGCGCGCACACCGCGCGCGCGCCTTCGAGTATCCGCGGCGTCTGCCGCTGGATGAAGTCGGGGTCCACGTAGAACGCCGGCACCCCGCGCAGCACGGCCATGCCCGCATCGCCCCACTCGCGGAAGAAAGCTTCTCTCCCGCTCGCCCGGCTACCGCCGAGGATCACGTCGGGTCGTGCCGCGGCCACGGCTTCCGGCGATACCGTCGGCGTCAACTGCGGCGCCGACGCAAAGACGTTTTCCCCGCCGCAGAGCGCGATCACGTCGCTGATCATGTGCGCCCCGTTCACCGTGATGAGCGGGCGATGCCATACCTCGTAGAACACCCGCACCTTCGGCGCCGCGCCGAAGCGCGCGCGCAGCACCTGCATCTCCCGCTCGAAGGCGGACGCCGCGCGTTGCGCCTCGGACGATGTGCCGGCAAGCGCACCGATCGCGCGCAGCAGGCGCGGGATGTCCGGCAGCCGCGCCGGCTCGGTGACGAACACGGCGCGGCCGAGCCGTTCGAGCCGCTCGATGTCCCCGGCCTGGTTGCCGCTCCTCCATGCCAGGACGAGGCCGGGCTTCAGGGCGAGCACGCCCTCGAGATTCACGCGCGCGGCGTCGCCCACCTGCGGCAGTTTCCCCGCTTCCAGGGGGAAATCGCTGTAGCTCGCGACGCCCGCGAGCTTCGAGCCGGCGCCGGCGGCGAACGCCAGCTCGGTGAGGTGCGGCGCGAGCGTAACGATGCGCTGCGCGGGCGCGGCGAGCGTGACCGTCCTGCCCCGGTCGTCAACGACCGAAACCGGCTGCGCGGCGGCCGCCGAGACAAGAGCAATGCAACCGCAGATAAACGCGAATAGACGCAGATGATTCAGGAGCGGGAAACGGACATCGTAGAAAAGGAAAATCGGTCGCCGCGCAGCGCCGATCTTACCATTCACTATTCACCATTCACTATTCACTTACGCCGTGCGCGCCGCGCACGGCGTTCAGACAAGGCCGCGCTCCATGTACTGCAGCAGCCGGGCGCTGGTCTGGCGCAGCCGCGCCGACAGCATGGACACCAGCTTCACCAGGATCTTGGCGCCAAGGCTGGGATGGTCGAGGATGATCTTCGCCATGTCGTCGCGGTGGAGCACCGCGAACACGGCGGCTTCGGTCACAATGCAGGTGGCGAAGCGCGGCTCGCCGTCAATCATTGACATCTCGCCGAGCGTCATGCCGGGGCCGACGTTGGTCATGTACTGCTGCTCGCCGCCCATCCCTTTCTTGAGGATGTCCACGGCGCCCTCTATGAGGAGCAGCATGAAGTCGCCGCCGTCGCCCTCGCGGATGATGGTCTCGCCCGGCTGCACACGGTACACGTCCATGTAGCCGGCCATGAGGGAAATGTCCTCGCGCGAGAACTCGGCGAAGAACTGCGACCGGCCGACCAGCCCGAAAATTTCGTCGGTAATCGCGGTGCCCTTGCCGACCCGCTCCAGGTGCCGGAGCGGAGCCCGCCCCGGATTCGTCTCCTGATCGTTCTGCGCCATGTTGCCGTCCCGCTCCCCTCAGAACCGGCTTCGATCCACGCCACTATATAACAGCCGCCGCCCTTGCCGCTACGCGAGGGCGGCGCGCCTGTTCACTGCTCTTCGGCCTTGAGCCGTCGCTTGCGTACGGCACCCGCCAGCGCCTCGATCACCTTCCGGCTGTCCTCCCAGCCGATGCAGCCGTCGGTGATGCTCACGCCGTAAACGAGCTCCTTGCCGGGAACCAGGTCCTGGCGCCCGGCCTTCAGGTGGCTCTCGACCATGACGCCGATGACGCGCGACTCGCCCTCCGCGATCTGGCGCGCGACGTCCTGCGCCACCTCCATCTGCTTTTCCGGTTTCTTGCTCGAATTGCCGTGGCTGAAGTCAACCATGAGCCGCGCCGGGACGCCGGCCTCGGCGAGCGCCTTCCCCGCGGCATCCACGCTCGCGGCGTCGTAGTTCGGCCTGCTTCCCCCGCGCAGGATGATGTGGCAGTCCTCGTTGCCGGTAGTGGACACGATTGCCGTGTGCCCGCCCTTGGTCACCGCGAGGAAATGGTGCGGCGCCTGCGAGGCGCGGATCGCGTCCACCGCGATCCTGACGTTGCCGTCGGTGCCGTTCTTGAACCCGACCGGGCATGAAAGCCCCGAAGCGAGCTCGCGGTGTACCTGCGATTCGGTCGTGCGTGCGCCGATCGCGCCCCATGCCACGAGGTCGGCGATGTACTGCGGCGTCATCACGTCGAGAAACTCGCACGCAACCGGCATGCCCATCTCGTTCAGGTCGAGCAGCAGCTGGCGCCCGATGCGCAGCCCCTCGTTGATGCGGAAGCTGCCGTCGAGGCGGGGATCGTTGATGAGCCCCTTCCAGCCCACGGTGGTACGCGGTTTCTCGAAATACACGCGCATCACCACCAGCAGGTCCTTCGCCAGCCGCTCCTTTTCCGCCTTGAGCCTGCCCGCGTATTCCTTCGCCGCCTTCACGTCGTGGATCGAGCACGGCCCCATGATCACGAGCAGCCGGTCGTCGGCTCCGTGCAGGATGCGGTGGATCGCCTGCCGCGCCTCGTAGGTGGTCCTGGCGGCCTTCTCGGAAATCGGGAACTCGCGTAGCACGTGCGACGGCGGCACGAGCTCCTTGATCTCCTTCACGCGGATATCATCGGTATGGTATTGCATTGCAGCTACACCCAATAAATCAATAAATTGTATCAGGATGCTGAGATTCTGGAGAAACAAGCTGGAACGGCACTAGACGGTGCCGCCCACCGTGAGCCCGTCAATGCGCAGCGTGGGCTGGCCCACGCCGACGGGTACGCTCTGGCCTTCCTTGCCGCAGGTCCCGACGCCCGGGTCGAGCGCGAGATCGTTGCCGATCAGGGCGACCCGTGTCAGCGCGTCGGGGCCGTTGCCGATCAGGGTCGCGCCCTTGACGGGGTGGGCGATTCTGCCGTTCTCGATGAGGTAGGCCTCGGAGGCGGAGAACACGAACTTGCCGCTGGTGATGTCCACCTGCCCGCCGCCAAAGTTCACGGCGTAGAGGCCGTTCCGAACCGAGGCGATGATCTCCTGCGGCGCCTTGTCCCCGTTCAGCATGTAGGTGTTGGTCATGCGCGGCATCGGGATGTGCGCGTACGACTCCCGCCGGCCGTTGCCGGTGGGCGGCACCTTCATGAGACGGGCGTTGAGACTGTCCTGCAAGTAGCCCTTGAGCACGCCGTTCTCGATCAGCACGTTGTGTTGCGTCGGATGGCCCTCGTCGTCAACGTTGAGCGAGCCGCGGCGGCGTGCCATCGTACCGTCGTCCACCACCGTGACGCCGACCGCGGCCACCCGCTCCCCGATGCGGCCGCTGAAGGCGGAGGTGCCCTTGCGGTTGAAGTCGCCTTCGAGCCCGTGGCCCACCGCTTCGTGCAGCAGCACTCCGGGCCAGCCCGGGCCGAGCACCACCGTCATGGTGCCCGCCGGCGCCGGGCGCGCCTCGAGGTTGATGAGCGCCTGGTCAACCGCTTTTTTCGCGTAGTCCCTGAGCACGTCGTCGGTAAAGTAAGCGTAGTCGAAACGCCCGCCTCCTCCGGAGCTGCCTTGCTCGCGCCGGCCGTCGGCCTCGATAATGACTTGCAGCGACAGCCGCGTGAGCGGTCGCACGTCCGCGGCGAGCACGCCGTCGGAGCGCGCGACCAGCACGACCTCGTACTCACCGCCGAGGTGGCCGATCACCTGCGTGACGCGCGGGTCGAGCGCGCGCGCGTAGCGCTCGGCGCGCTCGAGCAGCGCCACCTTCGCGGTGGCGTCGAGGCTCGCCAGGGGGTCGCGCGGCAAATACAGGTTGTGGCCCGCGGCGCGCTTCGCCACCCGGGTGCAGCCCGCCTGGCCCTGGCGGGCGATGGCGCGCGTCGCGCGCGCCGCAGCCTCGAGCGCGGTCAGGCTGATGTCGTCGGAATAGGCAAACGCGGTCTTCTCGCCGCTCACGGCACGCACGCCGACGCCCTGGTCAATGTTGAAGCTGCCGGACTTGACGATGCCTTCCTCGAGGCTCCACGACTCGCTGAGGCTGTACTGGAAGTAGAGGTCGGCGTAGTCCACGCGGTGCGCGAGGATCTGCCCGAAAACGGTTTCCAGCCGCCCGGCGTCGAGGGCGTACGGCGCAAGCAGGATTTCGTTCGCCGTCGCAAACGACATTCCGGGTTCCGAGTTCCGGGTTCCGGGTTCCGGGTTCCGGGTCCCGGGTTCAGCGTTCGGCGTTTCAGGTTTAGTGCTGTCGGTCATGGAGTCGTGAGCGGGGGGTTCACCTAAGCGAATAGATGGGTTTCGTTTGTCAATGATTCAACCCTGAACATTGAACCTTGAACCTTGAACTTTGAACCTTGAACACGGAACCCGGAACTGAACCCTTCAGCACCGATGAAGGGTTCTGTGCGTGAGCGCCGGCAGGCTCTGCCGCAGGCTGCGCACATGCTGCAGGTTGACGCCGGCCACCACCACGCCCGAGCCGCGCGGCAGCCGGTCGAGCACCACGCCCCAGGGATCCACGATCATGCTGTCGCCGTGGATCTCGCGGCCGCTCACGTGGTATCCGCCCTGCGCCGGCGCGAGCACGTAGGCGAGATTCTCGATGGCGCGCGCCCGGATCAGCGTCTCCCAGTGTGCCTTGCCGGTGGTCTCGGTAAAGGCGGAGGGGATGAGAATGATGTCCGCATCGCCCATCGCGCGGTAGAGTTCCGGAAAGCGCAGGTCGTAGCAGATGGAGAGCCCCAGCCGGCCGAAGGGCGAGTCCACGGTCACCACGTCGCGGCCCGCCTCGATGGTGCGCTCCTCAGCGTAGCGTTCCTTGCCCATCTCGAAGCCGAAGAGATGGATCTTGTCGTAGCGCGCCGCGAGCTTGCCCTGGTCGTCATAGACCAGGCAGCTGTTGCGCACCTTGTCCGGGCTGGAAGCTTCGAGCGGGACGGAACCGCCGACGAGCCAGATGCCGTGGCGGCGCGCGGTGGCGGAGAGGAATTCCTGGATCGGGCCGGCGCCCGGCTTCTCGCACAGCCTGACCTTGTCCTCTTCGCGCATGCCCATGATCGCAAAGTACTCGGGCAGCGCCACCAGCCTCGCTCCCTGGTCCGCCGCCATCTCGATCAGGCGCGCGGCCTCGTTGAGATTACCCTCGACGTTGGGGCCGGAAGCGAGCTGCACCGCCGCGATGCGCGTCACCGCCGGCTGCGCCGCGGGCCTGGTCACGTGCGTCCTGGTCTTGCCGAAGGAAGACGGGGCTCTCATGGGTCGCGCACCACTTCAATCCGCAGCGGCTCGGAGGGTTTCAGGTCGTTGCGCAGCGTGATGCGCGCCGGCTCGACTGCCAGCGCGGCGAGCCAGCCGCGCAACTCCTCGGCGAGCAGGGCCGGCTCCTGCCCGGTACCGTAACGGATCACGAGATACCCGCCCGGCTGCGCCAGATACGCGTTGACGGCCTGCCTCACCGCCGGCTGCTCGAGCCCAGCGCGCCCGCTGCGCGGCCGGTCCCACAGATCGGGGGGCACCACGAAGGACTGCGCCGCGGCGCCGAGCGCGGCGCTAACGAGTACCGCGCCGGAGGCGAATCTTATCATTGCGGCTTGTCCCCCGCGTCCGGGTCGGCCGTCCGCTCGATCCTGGCGACGTTGGGCTTCGACCAGGTGCCGCTCACGCTGTACTCGTAGGAGGCGAACCGGTCGAGCGGGTCCTTCAGCACCTTCTGGGCGAGAAACGCCGCCACGCCGGCGACCGGGCCGCCGACGAGCGCGCCGGCGATGGACACGGTGTCGCTGATGCGGGGCGTGATCCGCACGCGCAGCTTCTGCGTCTCCTGCACGAGATCCACCGCCCCGCTCATGACGACCCCGGCGGAGGGCCCCTGGATGCGGAAGTTCTCGGTGCTGGCGATGCCGCCTGCGATCTTGACCACACCGACGATCTCGTCGAAGGCGAAGCCCTCGCTGAAGATGTCGCGGAAGTCGAGCGTGATCCGCCGCGGCAGCGACTGCAAGCTCAGGATGCCGAGCAGCTTGCCGATGCCCGGCTCGAGCTTGACGAACTGCCCTTTGGCGGCATCCAGCACCAGGTTGCCGGAGAGCGACAGGTAATCGAAGTCGTAGGGCGCGCCCGCCCATGACAGCGCGCCTTCGAGCTTCGCGGTTCCGCGCTGCACGCCTTCCGGATGGCCGAGACGGGTGAGGAGCCTGCCGATATCGTTCGTTTCCAGCCGCATGCCGACCTGGGTGCGCGGCTGCGCAGCCGAGAGCTGCCACACGCCATCAATCGAAAGCGTGCTCTCGGGGTTCACGATGCGCAGGCGGTCAATGCGCCAGTCGCGGCCTTCGGGCGTGGCGATCAGCTCGAGCCGGCCGAGCTGCCGGCTGTTCCGGGTGAACTGCTCGGCGGTGATGTCGAGCGCCGGCAGCTCGAGCTCTTGCGGCGCCCGGGTGACGGCCGTTTCCCGGGCGCCCGGCGAAGCCGCCGGCAGGATGAGTGTCTTCATCCGCGCGGTGAGCTTGCCGCGCCCCTGCGGCTGCCAGGTCACGGTTCCCTCCAGCTCCCTGCCGACCAGCGTGCTGCGCCATTGCCCGCCGTACACCACCGCGTACGCCGCCAGCTCGCTGAAGCGCCGGCCCATGGCGTCCACCGCAGCCAGCCTGACGTCAACGCCCCCCCAGTCAATGCGCGTGTCGCCGCCGGCCCGGCGGAGAAACGCGAGCCAGCGGTCGGCGTCCAGCGTTTTCACCGTGCCGCTCACCCAGACGCCGTCGCGCCCCGGCTCCGGCGCCTGCCCGCCGAAGCGCACCGTGCCGCGCGTGATCGCCGCGCGTCCGCCTTCCGTGCTGCGCACGAGGTTCATGCTGACCACCTCGCCGACGGCGAGGCCCAGGCGCTCCTGGCCCGCCGCGACGGAGCGGCGCTCGAAGCGGAACGGCAGCGCTTCCGCGGCGGTCTTCGCCAGCGGCGCCGGCAGGTCGGCCGCCAGTCCCTGGAGGTTCGACTCGATCACCACGTCGGCGACGCGCTTGCGGATGGTGTAGAGCGCGCGCCAGTCGGCCGCGCCGCGCAGGTACTGCGCCCAGAACGGGCCACCGCCGGTGCGGCGCAGATTATCGGCGTTCAGGCGCCCCTGCGCCGTCACGCGCACCGTGGAATCGCGCAGCGTGGACGCCGTGATCGTGACCGGCCCGCCGAGCACGGTGCCGGTGACGCCCTGCGCGCGCACCGAGGACTCGGTGAACTCCACTCGCCCGCCCGCCTGCTCCACCGGCGGCAGATCCGGATCGGCGACGAGCGTGCTGCCGGTGAACTGGTAGGTGCCGGCCACCTTGCTCTTCTCGGTGGCGCGAAGCGGGATCGAGAGCCTGAGCGCGAGCTTGCCCGTTCCGCGCGCCTGCCAGCCCTCGGTGAAGCGGTCAATCATGCCGAGGACCGGGCTCTTGTCAATGAACTGCAGGAAGTCCGCGGCCAGCCCCTCGGCCTCGCCGGTGATATTCAGCATTTCGTTCGTTTCGAGGAGGTCGGGGACCTCGGCGCGCACCCGTGCGAGCCGCACGCCGAAGATGGCGCCCTGCCGCGCGTAAATGTCCATGCGTTTTCCCCGGAAGACGAGGTCGCCGGCGATGTCCTCGATCCTCGGCCAGCCGCTGGCGTAATCGAGCGTGCCGCCGGTGACCTTGGCCGCCACCTGGAACACGCCGCCCTTGCCGTCGGGGAAGGGAAAATCGTCGAGGTTGCCCTTCAGGCGCAAGGAGACATCGTTCGAGTAGCCGGCGAGCAACGCGGTGTCGAGCCAGTCGCGGGTGGACTTGCCCACCACCAGCGGAACGTAGCGGCCCGCGAAGCGCGCGTCCGCGCGCGTGAGATTTCCGGTGAGATCAATGGCGCCGCGCGTGCTGCCCGCCGTGCGGTAGAGGCCGAACACGGTGCCGGACAGGTGCGGGTTGGAGAACGACACGTTGTTCAACCGCAGCTCGGTCTCGCCGCCGGCGCGGGTCCAGGCGACCTGCGCCGTCAGCGTATCGAATTCGAGCGCGTCGCGGAACACCAGCGGCATGTTCACCGTTGCCTTCTGCGTGTCGAGACGGAGCGTGCCGCCGCGCTCGCTGCCCTCCAGGCTGCCGTTCACGCCGGAGAAACCCGGCATCCGGCCGGCGCGGTTGAGCGCCAGGTCGTAGAACCGCCCCTTCGCGCTGTACTGCCGCGGCTCGCGCCAGTTCCCGTTCCAGCGCACCGCCACGTCGTACAGGCTGCCCTTCGGCGAGTACTCCGTGATCCGCCCGCGCACCTCCTGCGCCAGCGGCAGGCGGTCGGCGAGCGCCGCGAGCGGCGCAAGCTCGAGCGCGTTCGCCTGAAGCTCGCCGCGGGCCGACCCGCTCCCGGTCCCGGTGAGGCGCAGCAGGAAGTCGGTCGGCTGCATGGCCAGGCCGCCGGCCGTGGTCAGCCCCAGCTTCGAGGTCGTGATCTCGAACCCCGTCTCCGACTGCTTCCAGCCGATGCGCCCCGCGAGCCGGGAGAGGTCGAGCTCGGGCAGCTCCTTCGCGAGCCGCGTGCGCACGTTTGCGAGCTGCACGTCGGCGATCGCGTCCACCAGCCGCCGGTTGTCGAACGTGAGCCACGCCCGCAGCGCGCCCGCGCCCTGCGGAAACTCGACCGGGAACGGCACCCAGGTGCGCCACGCCGCGATGTCGGCGTAGTCGAACTGCAGGAAGAGCCTGCCGTTCCACTCCGCGAGCGCGCCGACGGTCGCGCCGCTCAAGTCGCCGCGCACGTCGAGCGGCGCGGCGAGCTCGCGCGGCGGCGTTGCGCGCAGCCCGAAGCGGTGACGCCCGCCACCGTTGGAGACCTGGAGATTGACGTTCTTCAGCTCCAGCGGCGGCGCACCGCGGCTCTCGTCGTTCCACACGATGGCGGCATCGCGCACCTCGATGTCGCGCTGCCGCAGCAGCCAGTCGGCGAAGCCGCCGCCCTCGCCGCCGGTCAGCTCGATGCCGGCCACCGAGATCACGCCGCGGGCGTCGCGCCGCACGTTGAGCGTGGGACGATAGATGTCGAGGGCGTAGAAGCGCAGCTCGAGCGTGGGCACCGACAGCCACGACAGCGTGTTGTCCACGCGCGCGAGCTCGAGCGCCGGCCGGCCGGCCCGGTCGAACACCGTCACCTGCTCGAGCTTCAACTGCGGGCGCAGGCCGTCCCAGTTGGCGTAGATCCTGCCGATGGAGATTTTCTGCCCCGCCTTGTCACTGACGATGCGCGCGATGTCCTCGCGGTAGTTCTCGATGTTGGGCAGGATCCAGTAGCGCAGCCCGAACACGGTCGCCGCGAAGGCGAATCCGGCGACCAGCACGCTCCAGGTGAGAATCCGGTAAACCAGGAGCGGGCCGATCCCGATCCACCTGAGCGCTTCCGGAAGCTTCATGCTTTGCCTGAAAATCGAAAAAATGCGATATTGAGTCAAGGATTTACGTATTTTAACCGCAATCGCCCATGGAATCCCATAACGCGCGCGCCGCGCCGGGCGCTGACGCTTCTCTCGCGCGCGCGGCGCGTCTGAGTCATTACGCGCGACGCCTGATCGAAGCGCAGTCTCCTTCAGGATTGGATGCCGGCATCGGGCGTCCGTTCACCGCCGAGGAGATGCGCGCCGCGCTCGCCGCCCGGCCCGCAGCCGATCCGGACGGGCTCCAGCGCGCGCTGCGGGCGTTGCGCAAGCAGGTCATGCTGCGCCTGATCGCGCGCGACCTGGGCGGCACCGCGACGCTCTCCGAAGTAATGGGGACCGCCACCGCGCTCGCCGAGGTCGCGATCGGCCACGCGCTCGCGCGCCTCGACGAATGGCTCGCCGCGCAGCACGGCACGCCCGTTGGCGCGGCGAGCGGGCGCGCGCAGCAACTGCACGTGGTGGGCATGGGCAAGCTCGGCGGCGCCGAGCTCAACGTCTCCTCCGACATTGACCTCGTGTTCGTCTATCCCGAGGAAGGCGAGACACGCGGGCCGCGCCCGATCAGCAATCACGAGTACTTCACCCGGCTCGGCCGACAGCTCATCGCGGCCCTGTCCGAAATCACCGCTGACGGGCACGTATTCCGGGTGGACATGCGGCTGCGGCCGTACGGCGAGGGCAGCCCGCTCGCGGCGAGCTTCGACATGCTCGAGAACTACTTCGTCACCCAGGGACGGGACTGGGAGCGTTACGCGTGGATCAAGGCGCGGCCCCTCACCGGCGACCGCGCGGCGGAGCTGCTGGATCTCGCCCGCCCCTTCGTCTATCGGCGCCATCTCGACTACGGCGCGTTCGCGTCGCTGCGCGACCTGCACCGGCAGATCCGCCGCGAGGTGGAGCGCCGCGACCTCTTCGACAACATCAAGCTCGGACCCGGCGGCATCCGCGAGATCGAGTTCATCGCGCAGGTTTTCCAGCTGATCCGCGGCGGGCGGGAAGCGGAGCTGAGAACGCAACCCACGCTTTCCGTGCTGCCGCTGCTCGCCGAGAAGAGCCTCCTGCCGCGGGCCGCGGTGGACGAGCTCGCCGCAGCCTACGTTTTCCTGCGCAATCTCGAGCATCGCCTGCAGTATCTCGACGACCAGCAGACGCACGTGCCGCCGCCCTCGGAGGCCGACCGCGCGCTCGTCGCCGAGGCCATGGGCGCGCGCGACTATGCGGCGCTCGCCGCCGCGCTCGAAGCGCACCGCAGCCGGGTCACGCGCCACTTCGAGGAGATTTTCGCCACCTCTCCCGGGGGCGAGCACGCGCTGGCGCACCTGTGGCAGGAAGGCGCCGACGGCGAGAAGGCGGCCGGTGCACTCGCCGCACTCGGCTTTCAGCGGCCGCAGGCGGTCGCCGGGCGCCTGAAGGGCATGCGCGCCGCCGGCCGCTATCGCGAAATGCCGGCGGCGAGCCAGTCGCGGCTCGACCGGCTGGTGCCGATGGCGATCGAGGCCGCCGCGGCCGAGCGCGATCCCGACGCGACGCTCGAGCGCTTGCTCGACCTGCTCGACAGCGTGAGCCGGCGCGGCTCCTACCTCGCGCTGCTCGAGGAATACCCGCAGTCCCTGTCGCGCCTCGCGGCGATGATGAGCGCGAGCCCGTGGGTGGCGCAGTACCTGACGCAGCATCCCATCCTGCTCGACGAGCTGCTCGACGCGCGCACGCTCTACGGCACGCCGGACTGGCCCGCCGCCGCCCGTGATTTGCGCGCGCAGATGGCCGACGCCGCGGGCGACACCGAGAAGGGCATGGACATCCTGCGGCACTTCAAGCACGCGCACACCCTCCGGCTCGTCGCCCAGGACCTGTCCGGCGCGCTGCCGCTCGAGACCCTGAGCGATCACCTGAGCGATCTCGCCTGCGTGGTGCTGGAGGAAGTGCTGCGCGCCGCCTGGCCGCTGCGGCCGGCGCACCGCACCGAGCCGCGCTTCGCCGTGATCGGCTACGGCAAGCTCGGCGGCAAGGAACTCGGCTACGCCTCCGATCTCGATCTCGTCTTTCTCTACGACGACCCGGCGCCGGAGGCCGCGGAGAGCTACGCGCGCTTCGCGCAGCGCATCAACAACTGGCTCACCAGCCTCACTCCGGCCGGCGTGCTCTACGAGACCGACCTGCGGCTGCGCCCCGACGGCGCCGGCGGGCTGCTGGTGAGCCCGCTCGAAAGCTACCGCGACTATCAGACGAAGCACGCCTGGCCATGGGAGCACCAGGCCCTGACCCGCGCCCGTTTCGTCGCCGGCGACCCGGGCATCGGCGCGGAATTCGAGCGGCTGCGGGTGGCGATCCTGCGGGAGCGGCGGGACCGCGCGGTGCTGCTGCGGGAAGTCGCGGCGATGCGCCGGAAGCTGCTGGAGGGCCACCCCAACCCCACTGCTCTCTTCGATCTCAAGCACGATCGCGGCGGCCTCATTGACGTCGAGTTCGTCGTGCAGTTCCTCGTGCTGGGCCACGCGCACGCGCACGCAGCGCTCACCGGGAACATCGGCAACCTCGCGCTGCTCAAGCTGGCGGCGCGGCTCGGGCTGATCACCGAGCGCCGCGCGCAGGCCGCGCACGATGCCTACCGGCGGCTGCGCCAGCTGCAGCACGGCCTGCGGCTGCAGGGGGAAAAATACGCCCGCCTCGCGCCCGACGCCGTCACGGCCGAGCGGCGCGCGGTGCGCGAGCTGTGGGAGGAAGTGATGGGCGACAGCAGTGATTGAGTGATAAGAGCGCCTAACAAAATCAGCAAATACGCCGGTTCGCCTGCACTATCCCTCCTGCCGGAGGAGGGGTGACGCCAACGGCGCCGGGGTTGTGGGAGCGTGTTGAGATTCCAAACCACCCCTTCCGCATCGCTCCCTCCCCTCCTTGTGAAGGAGGGGATTAAGGGCGTGGACTTGGGCGCCTCTCCAGTCCTCCTGCTCCCTCCCCTCC
>DAIDBG010000007.1 GCA_027310225.1 bacterium
TACGTGCCCGGACTGCTCTCGTTCCGCGAGATACCGGCTATCCTCGCGGCGCTCGGGAAGCTCGCCGTGCGCCCCGATCTCATCCTGTGCGACGGGCAGGGCATCGCGCACCCGCGCCGCTGCGGGCTGGCGAGCCATCTCGGGCTCGCGTCCGGCATACCCGCCATCGGCGTCGCCAAGACACGGCTGATCGGCGAGCACCGGCAGCCGCCGCAGCGGCGCGGCGCGTGGACGCCGTTGCTCGACCGGGGCGAAACCATCGGGGCCGTGCTGCGGTCCAAACCGGGCGTGAAGCCGATCTACGTGTCGGTCGGCCACCGGGTGAGCCTCGCCACCGCGATCCGCTACGTGATGGCCTGCGTAAGCCGCTTCCGGCTGCCCGAAACCACCCGTTGGGCCCATCGCCTTGCCTCCGGCCCGCGCCGGGAGACCGAGCGGCTGCTTCAACAGCGGATAGTTGGACGCCGCGCCGTATTTGCGGCAAGCTGCCGGTAAAATCGGTGGGCGGACAGGCGCCGCCCGCGCCCCCATCACTTCGGAGCCCGACTCATGCCCGCCCAACAGGAAACCAGGAACATGGCGCTGTTCTGCGACTTCGAGAACATCGCGCTCGGCGTGCGCGACGCGAAGTACGAGAAATTCGACGTGAGCAAGGTGCTCGAGCGCCTGTTGCTCAAGGGCAACATCGTCGTCAAGAAGGCGTATTGCGACTGGGACCGCTATCGCGATTTCAAGAAAGCGATGCACGAGGCGGCGTTCGAGCTGATCGAAATCCCGCACGTGCGCATGTCGGGCAAGAACTCCGCCGACATCCGCATGGTGGTGGACGCGCTCGACCTCTGCTACACCAAGTCGCACGTGGACACCTTCGTCATCATCAGCGGCGACTCGGATTTTTCGCCCCTGGTGAGCAAGCTGCGCGAGAACGACAAGACCGTGATCGGGATCGGCGTCAAGCAGTCCTCGTCCGACCTGCTGATATCGAATTGCGACGAGTTCATCTATTACGACGATCTGGTGCGCGAAAAAGCGAAGAAGCAGACGCGGAAGAAGGCCGCCCGCGCGCCGCAGGGAGCCGCGCCAGCCGCCGCGCAGGACGGAGACCGGAAGCAGGAAGCGCTCGATCTCATGATGGAGACGGTGGAGGCGCTGTCCGCCGAGCGCGGTGCCGAGGAAAAGCTCTGGGGCTCGATGGTCAAGCAGGCCCTGAAGCGCCGCAATCCCGGCTTCAACGAGTCCTATTACGGCTTCCGCTCGTTCGGGAAGCTCCTCGACGAGGCGGAAGCGCGCAGGCTGCTCGAGCTGGAGCACGACGAAAAGTCAGGCGGCGTGATCATCAAGAGCTTCAACGCCGACTGGTGAACGGGCCCGGAAGCAAATGAACGGCGGCACCCGCACCACGCCCGGATTTCTGGAACGCGTGCTGTGGCTGATCGCCGCAGCCGTGATCCTCACGCTCGCGTTCTTCTTCCTGGCCGTCGCGCTGATCGTCGCGGCGGTGCTCGCCGCGTTCGTGCTGGCGCGCTGGTGGTGGCTCAACCGCAAGCTCGGGAAAGCGGCGCAGCGACATGTCATCACCGCCGAATACACGGTGGTCGAGCGGGAATCCCCCGGCGACCGGCGACCGCCGCCCCCCGGCCCCTGAGTGTGTCGGGGTTCGGCCCGACCCACTTCTTACGCAAATGAGGGTGCCGACGGGCAAGCGGCGCTTATCTCCGGTTTACGTCCCGCGCGAGTTTCTTCTGCATCCGCTGGTCGAACCGCTCGACATTGATGATCAGCCGCTCGTGCACGCCCTCCCCGATCGCCTCGCGCTCGTCCTCGGCGCCGATCCGGAAGGTCAGCGTGCGCCCCTCGACCCTGACCAGTTCGGCGTGCGCGCGAACCCGCAGCCCGACCGGCGTTGCCGCGAAATGTTTCACGTCGAGATGCGTTCCCACCGTCTGGTAACCGGACGGCATGAACCGTTCCACCGCCTGGAGCGCCGCCGCCTCCATGAGGTTCACCATGATCGGGGTGGCGAGCACCCCGATCTTGCCGCTGCCGACGTGCGGCGCGGTATCGCGCGTGCCGACCACGATCTCGGCCGTTCCGGCAAGCCCCGGCTTCAGATTTTCCGACAAGTCCATCACGGCTCCGGTTCCGCAGCGCCCGCGCGCCGCCTGCAACCCGAAGATTACCGCCTCCCGCGCATCGCCGCCACAGGCGCCCGTTGCCCCGGAAACCATCGGGATGGCGCTCTCTCTAACCCGGATGGAACGCCGTCGCCGAGGGGTCGAACGCGGGAAAGGAGATCACGTGAACCTGACGCCATCGCAAAGCGCGGAGCTCGAGCGGCGTCTCGACACGCTCGGCAGGGAAGTGCGGGACAAGATCCGCGGCACATTGCCGGAATCGGCGGACCAGAAATTCATTGATTTCGTAGGGGTGGTGCACGATCTCGGCGACGAGGCGCTGATCAGCACCCTGGAGCAACTCGATCACGCGCGGCTCGAGCGCTATCTGGCCGAGCTGCGGGAGATCGAAGCGGCACGCGCCCGGCTCGCCCGTGGCGATGCGAACAGCTGCGTCGCGTGCGGCAGCGAGATCGGCTACCGGCGACTGGAGGCCTACCCTCTCGCCGCGCGCTGCATCGAATGCCAGATACGGCACGAGAAGATGCATCGTGACAGCCTGACGCCGAAAACCTAGGAGTTTTCCGGACTGGACCTCCCGGCATGCTTCTTGCGCTTATTCTGCTATCTGCTCGACAAGATGCAGGAAGCGCTGTCCCTGCTCCGAGTCTCTGGTCCCCGATCAGCGCAGGTACTCGCGCTGCCATTTCCTGTAGGTCCCGCCGTCCACGAGGCGTTCCATGTCCTGCGGCGAAGCAACTTTCTCCTTGAGATCGGCGGGAGCGCCGCCGTTGAAAAGATGCGCATAGGTCTCGTGCAGCGCCTTCACCGCCGCCGCAACCGGCTGGTGGCCCTGCAGCAGGATGCGGGCGCCGCGCGCGGCGAGATCGTCGCGCTTGAGCGAAGCGGGCGCCGACCCGACGATGATCGGCAGGCGGGTGGCGCCGCGGATCGCCTCCATCTGCCCGAGCGTTTCCAGCCCGATGATGAAAATCGCATCCACGCCGGTCGCCGAGTAGGCCCTCACCCGCGCGACGGCGGACTCGGTGCTCTCGAGCTTCAACGCCGCCGTGCGCCCCGCGATCACCAGGGACGGGTCCCGCCGCGCCTGCACCGCCGCGCGCAGCTTGTCGATCATCTCTTCCCGGGAAATGAGCTCGTCCACGCCTTCGGCCTGGCCGAAGCGCGCGGGCAGCGCCGTGTCCTCGATGCTCATGCCCGACACTCCGGCGTGCTCGAGCTCCTGCACGGTGCGCATGACGTTGAGCGCATTGCCGTAGCCGTGGTCCGCGTCCACCAGCAGGCTCAGCGTGCTCGCGCGCGTGATGCGCCGGATCTGATCGGCGAACTCGGTGAGCGTCAGCACGATGAGATCGGGCGCCGCAAGCGTGGTGTTCGACGCCACTGATCCCGCCAGCATGCCGATCTCGTAGCCGACGGCCTGGGCGATGCGCGCCGAGAGCGGGTCGAACACGCTCGCGGGTGACAGGCAGCGCGTGCCGGACAGGACCGTGCGGAGCCTCTCGCGGCGTTCCGTGTCATTCATGATTTCTCCCTGTTGATCGTTGCGTGCTCCGGCCCCGGCGAGCACCCGATCTGCCGCGGCACGGATATTTGCGGGGCGCAAGCGGCCACGCTATTGCGGCGGGATGATCGGCAGCAGTACGTAGGCCTGGCGATCCGGTCCCATATGCAGCGTCACGTCGCCGCCGAACACCTTGGCGGGCCGGTCGCGCGGATCATCGTGGCGGAAGGGCCCGACGCCGGTAAACACGGCATTCAGGTTACCGAGTCCCTGCGCCGCTCCGCCCGGCCATTCATAGTCGCGGCCGCGCACGGTCAGGCCGATGCGATACCCCCTGGGCACCACGATGCACGTCGGCCAGACCTCGATGTCCAGCTCATAGATCTCGCCCGGTTTCAGCTTCTGGATCTCGTCGTGCGTGTGGTAAGGCCGGTACGGCAGCGATAACGCCTTATCGAGCTTGCGATGGGAGGCGCGCAGCCAACCTTGCGCAATCGGCGTGTGCGGGTCGAGCGCCCCCATGAAAGTCACCTCCTTCAAGTCCGGCGCGAACGCGCGCACCACCAGAAACAGGTCGGCATCCTCGGTGGCCGACGAGACCCACAGCTTGGCGGCGATCGGCCCCGTGATCTCCATGTCGCGCTCGAGCGGCGCCGTGAGGAAAGTCACTCCATCCGAGAGGCCGCCGTAAGTCACGCTGCCGGACTCCCTCTGAGTTTCAGTCGCGAGTGCATGATCTTCGGGGTGCAGGTGGAATTTCGTCCACTGCGTCCGGGCAAGCGGCCATTCTCTCTCATGGCGCTCGACGAACTTCTCTCCCGGATGGCGCACCCGCAGAGTGACCTTGGGCTGCCTTGACCACCCGGTGTCTTGCTCCTTCAGGAAGTGGCCGAAGAAGCGCTTCTGGATCTTCAGCCCGTAGTCCGTGTAGAACTCGGTCCAGTGCTCGATGCCGTGCACCTCGAGCCATTTGTCCTTCGAGGCCGCGCGCACGAAGCCCTCGAAATTGCCGCGCGGGTGCAGGCCCTGCCCGCCCCAGTTCGCCGATGAGAGGAGCGGCGTCTTCACTTTCGACCAGTCAGGCAGGCGCGAGGTCCAGTAATCGTCGCTCGCCAGCCGGTTGGCAAAACAGTCGGCCGCGAAGTCACGCCGGGTGGCGCCCAGTTCTTCCTCGCTCAGGGTCCCGGGCCCGGATACCCAATCGCCGTTCATGCGGCTGCGATAGCCGTTCTTGCCCTTGCCGTGCTGCACCTTGGTGACCTGCCCGGAAAACCAGGTGTCGGCGAACGTGCAGTAGATGCCGCCGTGACGGCTGAGATCGCGGTAATAATCGGCCGCGCCCTCCCAGACGCAGATCGCCGCCAGATGCGGCGGCTGCAGCGCTGCAACCTGCCACTGGTTCATGGCGTAATAGGAAATGCCGTTGAGCCCGATCTTGCCGTTCGACCAGGGCTGCTCCGCCGCCCACTCCACACAACGATAGAAATCCCGGGCCTCGCGCAGCGACCACAGATCGAGCAGCCCGGGTGAGCGGCCGGCCCCGCGCGAGTCCACGCGAACGACCGCGTAGCCGTCCGGCACCCACTTCTCCGGATCAACCACTTCCCAGTTCTGGTACTTGTTGGTGGACCCCGTGGGCACATCGGGGTGCTCCTCGCACATGCGACGCCACTGGGTAACGTAGAGGTCCTCGAAATGCAGCCACTTGCCGTAGGGCCCGTAGCTCAGTATGACCGGATATTTCCCGTCGGCGACCGGGCGATAGACGTCGGCGCGCAGGATTGCGCCGTCGTCCATCGCAACCGGCGCGTCCCAATCAATCCGCATGCCGTCGCGAACCTCGCTCACCTCACGATAGTCCATGCTGTTGCCCCTTCCAGGCCACAGGAGTTCTTACAGCCAGGGGGTCTTCGGCAAAATGTCTCAGCTCACCTTGACCGGTTTGCCCGTCGCCACCGACTTCACGATCGCCTCGAAGACGGCCACACCGTGAATGATCTGGTCAGCGGAAATCGGGAACGGCGCCTCGCCGCGAACGGCCGCCGCGAACGCCTCCAATCCCGCCTTCACCGGATTGACGCCCTTATGGTCAATGATCTCCGGCTGCGCGGGTGGGGGATGCCCCGGCTTATCGGGCGCCGGACTGAAGCGAAATACATCGAGATTCCTGTCGGTCTCGGCGAGACCACGCGTGCCGTAAACCGCAACGCGATAATTGGGGGCGGACGCAATCGAGCAGTTGAAGCTCGATGTCACGCCGTTCCTGTGCACGAGCGTGACGGTGGTCGTGTCGTCAACGAGCGGGGCTGCCCGCCGCGTGTTGACGCAATAGGCTTGCGCAATCTCGCCGCAAAGATCAATGAATCCATCAACCAGATGGACGCCAATGCCCGTCATGGCGCCGACCGGGGTTTCCTCCGGATTGGCGCGCCACGACTCCTTCGGCAGGAAAAGTCCGCCCGGCGCCGTCGCCTCGGCCACACCGAAACAGATCGTGCCCAGGCGGCCGTCCCTGACACGGGCGCGGATTTCGCCGACGGAAGGATGGAACCGGCGCTGATAGTCAATGCCGAGCACGATGCCCGCCTTCTTGACCGCATCGAGCGCCGATCTGGCGCTCGCCACGGTCAGCGTAAACGGCTTCTCCATGTAAACGTGCTTGCCCGCCTGCGCCGCGCGTTTGACGTGTTCCTCGTGCCGGCTGTGGGGCGTGGTATAGACGACCGCATCAATGGCGCGGTCCTTGAGTATGCCGTCGAGGTCGTCGCGCAGCTCGATGTTGCGCTCCCTGCAGAAATCTTCCGCCTTCGCGCGGGTGCGCGTGTTGCCGGCGATAAAGGTGATCTGATCGCTTTTGCCCTGCACGGCCTCGACGATCGTCCTTCCCCACCAGCCAAGTCCAACGATTGCAGCCCGTAGCATGTTTCCTCCGTCACCGTTAGCGGCTTCCTGTTCCGAGTTTGACCGCGCGCGAAAATTATGACATATATGTCGGCTTCTCGCGGCAGGAGCCGGTTCGTCGCGCGTTCAGCGGAGAATAGTCCTGCTTAATCGGTTGCATAGGATCCGGGCGACCATCCGATGAACGGTCCGGGAGAGGTGCGGCTGGTGGTTGAGAACGCGGCCGTGCGCTACGGTGACCTCCCGGTCATCGCGGACGTCAGCCTGGAGGTCGGCAGCTCCGAGATCGTCAGCATCGTCGGTCCCTCCGGGTGCGGCAAGACCACGCTGCTCCGCTGCGTGGGCGGCTTGACCCTGCTCAACGGCGGACAGATCCGTATCGACGGGCAGGTGGTGGACAAGCCGTTGCCGAGCGTGTCGATGGTGTTCCAGCACTTCGGGCTCTTCCCGTGGAAGAACCTCTGGAACAACATCGCCTACGGCCTGAAGCTGCGGGGTGCTCCGAGGGAGGAGATCGAGCGCCGCGTCGCGGCGGCGATCGAGCTCGTCGGTCTCGCGGGGTTCGAGAAGTCGTACCCGCACCAGCTCTCCGGCGGCATGCAGCAGCGCGCGGGGCTGGCGCGGGCGCTCGTCATGGAGCCCAGGCTCCTGCTCATGGACGAGCCCTTCAGTGCAGTTGATGCCCAGACGCGGGAGCAGCTTCAGTTCGAGCTGCTGCGCATCTGGGACAGCCGGCCAACCGCCATGATGTTCGTCACTCACGCCATTGACGAGGCGGTGCTGATGGGCGACAGGGTCGTCGTCCTGGCGGGTCGTCCGGCGCACATTCGAGCGGTGCGCAAGGTTGACCTGCCCCGCCCACGCGACCGGAAAGTCGTCTCGAGCCGGCCGTTCATCAACCTGCGGGACCAGGTCTGGTATGACTTGTTCAACCACCAAGGAGGAGCGGGAACATGAATACAGCTAGCAGATTCAGATGCATCAGGAATTCGTTTCTTGGCGCGATGCTGGCGCTCACGGCCATTGCGTTTGCCGCCCCCAGCGGCGCCTGGGCGCAAGCTTCCGCCAAGCCGATCAAGCTCGCGGTTTCGGCGATCGGCCGTCCGCCCATCTTTTCCAATACGTTCGTTGATGTCGGCGAGACGATGGGCTTCTTCAAGGCGGCCGGCGCCGACGTGAGCTTCCGCTGGTTCCAGAGGGGCGCGGACACCGCGAAGGCGGTCGTTACGGGCGATGTCGCGGTCGGGTTC
>DAIDBG010000038.1 GCA_027310225.1 bacterium
GGCCCGCGAGCAGCATGACGGTGGCGAAGAGGAGCAGCACGGCCGCCATCGGGGCATGGGACCACGTCGCGGGCGACGGCCGGATCCCGCGGTCCGCCGCCCAGGAGAAACCGCTGGCGAGCACGATGAAGACGCTCGCCTGCCCGACGAGCACGGTGGCGGGGCTCCCGCCGGCCAGCGTTCCCAGCTTGTAGAGCAGATTGACGATTCCCATGGCGATGGTGGCGATGAGCACGCGCACGAGGGACGAGCCGCTCGCGCGGCGCTCCGGCGTCGCGTCCCGTTCCCGCGCGCCCAGGAGCAGCCACACCGCCACGAGCGCGGCCGCGAGGCCGGCGAGCTTCCAGGCGGTGAGCGGCTCCGCGAGCAGGAGCACCGCGAGCGCCACGGTGATCGCGAAGCTCAGGCGGAAGATCGGCGCGTTGATGCTCACGGCACCGCTCGCGAGGCTGCGCGCGAAGTTGTAGAGCGCAACGAAGATGAAGAGACCCGCTGCCGTGCCCCAGAGCATCCCTGTTCCGGGCTCGAGCGTGCCGGTGCCAAGACCGTAGAGCACGATGGCCGGCGCGAAGCACCAGGCCTGCACCATCAGGAAGTGCCGCGCCTCCACGCCCGCCGCCGCCGCGCGCTTGTAAACGAGGTCCGCCAGCCCGTAAAAGAACATCGCGCCGAGCGCGTACTCGACGGCTGTCGTCACGGCATGCTGCGGCTGTTGTTGGTTTCGACCGGCACCGGCCGCAGTTTGCGGCCGGATGCCGGCCTGCGCAAGGGCCTGGAACCGGCGCGCCGCGCGAGGGGGGCGGCGGAATTTGATCTGCGTCAAATCCTTTCTTCCCGGGCGGCGGAAAATGACCCGAGACGCGTCCCCGCGCGCAAAGGAGGAAGACGAGCCCCATGACGACACAGAAAAAGCCCCGTGCGCCATCCGTCGCGGCCGGTGTGCTGCCGCAGGGCCTCAACCTGCTGCGTGACCCCACGCACAACAAGGGAATGGCCTTCACCGAGCGCGAGCGCGAGGTGCTCGGCTTGCGCGGGCTGCTCCCGCCGCATGTGCTCACCCAGGAAGAGCAGGCCGGGCGCGTGCTGGAGTACCTGCGCGGGCTCCCGGACGACCTCGAGAGGTACATCGCGCTGAACGCGCTTCACAACCGCAACGAGGCGCTATTCTTCCGCGTCGTGTGCGACAACATTGACGAGATGCAGCCCATCCTCTACACGCCGACGGTGGGGCTCGCCTGCCAGAAGTACGGCAGCATTTTCCAGGGCCCGCGCGGGATCTTCATCGGCGCCAACGACCGCAGGCGCATCGCGCAGGTGCTGCAGAACTGGCCGTATCCTGCGGGGATCATCGTGGTGACCGACGGCGAGCGCATCCTCGGCCTGGGCGATCTCGGCGCGAACGGCATGGGCATCCCCGTGGGCAAGCTTGCGCTCTACGTCGCCTGCGCGGGCATTCATCCCAGACTCTGCCTGCCGGTGATGCTCGACGTCGGCACCAACAACGGCGAGTTCCTGAGCGACCCGTTCTACATCGGGCTGCGCCAGCGCCGCGTGCGCGGCACCGCCTACGACGAGCTGGTGGACGAATTCATCACCGCCGCGCAGACGGTGTTCCCGGGAGTGGTGATCCAGTTCGAGGACTTTGCCAACCAGAACGCGTTCCGCCTGCTCGCCAAGTACCGCGGGCGCGTCCCCACCTTCAACGACGACATCCAGGGCACGGCGGCGGTGGCGCTCGCCGGCATCTTCTCGGCGCTGCGCGTCACGGGCGCCCGCCTCGCCGACCAGAAGATTCTCTTCCTCGGGGCGGGCGAGGCCGCGACCGGCATCGCCGGCCTGGTGGTTTCCGCGATGGCCGCGCAGGGGCTCGCCGAGGACGAGGCGCGCCGGCGCTGCTGGCTCACCGATTCGCAGGGGCTCGTCGTGAGAAGCCGCGCCGACCTCGCCGGGCACAAGCGGCCCTACGCACACGATCACGAGCGCGTCGGCGACTTCCTCTCCGCCGTAAAGGCGTTGAAACCCACGGCGATCATCGGCGTCGCCGCGGCCGGCGGCAGCTTCACCCGCGAAGTGCTCGAGGAAATGGCGCGGCTGAACGAGCGCCCCATCGTCTTCGCGCTCTCCAATCCGACCTCGAAGTCCGAGTGCACCGCCGAAGAAGCCTACCGCAACACCGGCGGGCGGGCGCTCTTTGCGTGCGGCAGCCCGTTCGATCCCGTTACGATGAACGGCAGGACCTTCGTGCCGCGTCAGGGCAACAATTCGTACATCTTCCCGGGGATCGGGCTCGGCGCGATCGCGAGCCGCACGCGCAGCATCACCGACGAGATGTTCATGACCGCGGCGCACACTCTTGCGCACGAGGTGACCGAATCCGACCTCGCGCAGGGAAGCCTCT
>DAIDBG010000039.1 GCA_027310225.1 bacterium
GCCTGTGGCTGCCTGTAAACAGGAGCCCACCATGAACGCGACCCTCCGCATCGAGCGCCGGGCTCCCGCATGATCAATCTCCCGCTTCAGCGTTACGCCTTCTTCGCTCTCGCCGCCGCCGCGCTCTTCGGCGCGAGCACGCCGCTCGCCAAGTTGCTGTTGGGCGAGTTGCCGCCGCTCGCGCTCGCCGGCCTGCTCTATCTGGGCAGTGGCCTGGGCCTGCTCGCGGTGCGACTGGCAACGCACTCGCGGCGCAGCGCGAAGCGGCCTGCGGCGCAGGCGCCGCTTGCGGCCGCAGACTATCCGTGGCTCGCCGGCGCGGTGGTCGCCGGTGGTGTCGCCGCGCCGGTCCTGCTCATGTGGGGACTGTCGGGCACCGGGGCGTCGGAGGCCTCGTTGCTGCTCAACCTCGAGGGTGTGGTCACCGCACTCGTCGCCGCCCTTCTGTTTCGCGAAGCCGTCGGCGGGCGCGTGTGGACTGCGGCGGCCCTGATGCTCGCCGGCGCGACCGTGCTCTCCTGGGATTCACAGGCCGAGCTGAAGCTCTCGCTGCACGCGCTCGCCATCGTCGGCGCGAGCTTCTGCTGGGCCCTCGACAACAACCTCACGCGCAGGATCTCGGCAGCCGACCCCGTGGTGCTGGCGATGATCAAGGGTCTCGCCGCGGGATCAGTCAATCTCGTCCTGGCGCTTGCGTTGGGGATGCAGGTTCCCGCAGCCGCGCCGCTCGCCGGGGCGCTTGCCGTCGGCTTCCTGGGCTACGGCGTGAGCCTCGTGCTCTTCATCCTCGCACTGCGGCATCTCGGAGCCGCGCGCACCGCCGCGCATTTCAGCACCGCGCCGTTCATCGGCGCCGCGATCGCGATCATCGTCCTCGGAGAACCGTTTACTTTTTCGTTCGGCGCCGCTCTGGCGCTGATGGCCGCCGCGACATGGCTCGTGCTCACCGAACAACACGCGCACGAGCATACCCACGAATACCTCGCCCACAGCCACCGTCACGTCCACGACGAGCACCACCAGCACGCGCACCGCGGCGACGAGGGTCCCGAGCCCCACGCGCACTGGCACGAGCATCCGCCGATGACGCACAGCCATCCCCATCTGCCGGACCTGCACCACCGGCACCAGCATTGAGGAAGCGGTATCCTCCTTGCCGAACATCCCGTATTTCATCCTCGATCTCGCCTACGGGGCCGCGATCGGCGCCGCCCTCGGGCTCACCGGCAGCGGCGGATCAATTCTGGCGGTGCCCGCCCTCGTCTATCTCGTCGGGCTGGACGTGCATACGGCAATCGGAACTTCGCTCGCCGTCGTCGGCGGGATCGCCGCCGGGGGCTTCGTCGAACAGCGGGACAACGTGCAGTGGAAAGCCGGGCTGTTGCTGGGCGCTTTCGGGATTGCCGGCGGCATCCCGGGCTCGCTGCTCTCCGCGTACGTTTCCGGCCGGATTCTTCTGCTGCTGTTTTCCGCAATCATGATCGCGGCTTCGATTGCCATGCTGCGTTCACGCGGCGGCGACGCGCCGCAGGGCAGGACGGCTCCGCTGCGGATCGTTGCGGTCGCGGGCGCCGGAATCGGTTTCCTGACCGGCTTCCTGGGGGTCGGCGGCGGCTTTCTGATCGTGCCCACGCTGGCGCTCGCCTTTGGCTACCCGATGCGGACCGCGATCGCGACGTCGCTGCTCGTCATCGCTTTCAATTCGTTCGTCGGATTGGCGACGCGGTTCGCCACCGCTTCGATTGACTGGAGCGTCGTCGGCGCCTTCCTCGCCGGCGGGATCGCCGGTAGCACCGCCGCCTCGATGCTGGTCCACGGCCTGGATCAGCGCCGTCTCAGGCGGATCTTCGCGGTTTTCATTCTGCTCGCCGGGCTGTTCACGGCCGCCAGTGCGACCGGGCTGATACCCATCCGCGTGAAGTGAGAAGGTCAGGCCCCGCTTATTCCCGGATTACTCCGGCCTTCGCGGCCCGAACCACACTTGCCGGGCGGGGCAATGTCAGCCTGGCCTCGAGTCCGCCCTCAACACGGTTTTGCAGGCTCAACCGCCCGCCGTGGGCTTCGGCAATGCTCTTCGCAATGGTCAGGCCGAGACCGGTGCCGCCCGTCTGCCGGCTGCGGGAGCTTTCCAGCCGGTAAAAAGGCTCGAATACTTTTTCGAGCTCCGCCTGCGGAAGTCCCGGTCCTTCGTCCTGGATCCGTATTTCGAGGCGCGCGTCGTTATCGTCGAGGACGGCCAACGCGGATTTTCCGTACTTGACGGCGTTGTCGAGCAGATTGCCGAGGCAGCGCTTGAGCGCCTGCGCCTTGCCCGAATAAGGCTTCAGCGCCCGGCCCCTGATTTCAACCCGCCCGCCCGTCTCCAGGATGTCGGCCTGAAGACTTTCGAGGAGCGCCATGATATCCACCGGCTGCACCGCCTCGCCGCTCTCCAGCCCGCGCAGGAAATCCAGCGTGGCCCCGACCATGGACTCCATCTCGTCGAAGTCCCTGGTGAACTGGGCCCTGAGTTGCGGATCGTCGAGCAGCTCGGAACGCAATCGCAGCCGCGTGATCGGCGTCTTGAGGTCGTGCGACATCGCGGCCAGTATCGCGGTGCGCTCCCGGATGAAACCGATGAGACGCGCCTGCATGGTATTGAACGCGCGCGCGGCGCGTGTCACCTCCAGCGGGCCTTTTTCCTCCAGGGGCGGGCGATGGATGTTCCTGCCCAGCTCGTCGGCCGCGTCGGCGAGCGCGTTGAGCGGGCGCGTCGCCCAGCGCACCGCGACCAGCGACACCGCGATGACCGCGGCGAGGAGCACGGCCAGGCCGTAGAACGTCTGGTACGGCCAGCTCTCGAGCTGCGCGGGCTGCCGCGCATCGAACGTGACGAGCGCCCCGTCCCGCAGGCGCACCTGGGCGATGAACGAGAAGCCGGGCTGGGGACCGAAGTGCATCGTCGCGGGCCCGGGCGTCATCGAGGTGTCGTGCATCCGGGGACCGATGGGGCGGCGCATCGCCTCCGGCCCGGGCGGCGCGGTTCCCGCTCCCGTCATCATCACCACGACCGGCCGCCCGTCCTGGAGAAAGCGGCGAAGCATCATCCCGAACTGTGCCGCGCCCGCGCTTCCGTCCGGATTCTCCGCCGGCGCCGCAAGCGGACCCCGCTCGAGACTGATCGCGAGCGGTGGCGCGCTGAGAACCTGGACGACCCGGCGCCGCTCGGCCGGGTCCAGCGTTTCCAGGAGCCTGACGATGTCGGCGACGCGCTGGGCGGCCTGCATGCCGCTCGCCTGGGACAGCAGATCGCCACGCTCGTGCAGGTGGATCGCCAGGCCCACGAGCTGCGCGATGACGAGCACGGTGAGCAGCACGAGCACCAGACGGCTGAACAGGGAACGGGGTACCAGACTCATCGGTTTCCGGCGTCAACCTGCGCCGAGAATACATACCCCTGGCCGCGCACGGTCTTGATGATGGCGGGTTCCTTGGCGTCTTCGCGGAGGCGATGGCGCAGGCGGCTCACCTGAACGTCTATGGCGCGGTCGAAGGGCGCGGCATCGCGCGAGAGCATGAGGTCAATCAGTTGGTCCCGCGTCAGAACGCGATTCGGGTGGCCCAGGAAAGCGCGGAGGAGCTTGAACTCCGTGCCGCTCAAGGGGACGACGACGCCGTCCGGCGAGGTGAGATTGCGCGTTGCCACGTCGAGCGTCCAGCCGGCGAACCGGAACGCACTCACTTCCTCCGGCTCCAGGTTTCCGGGCAGGGACCGCGCGCGGCGGAGCACGCTCCTGACGCGGGCCAGCAGCTTGCGCGGGTTGAAGGGCTTCGCCACATAATCGTCCGCGCCCAGCTCGAGCCCGACGATGCGGTCGGTCTCCTCCCCGCGCGCGGTGAGCATGATGACCGGCACGCCGGAGCGCGCGCGCAACGCCCGGCACAGGCTGAGCCCGTCGTCGCCCGGCAGCATGAGGTCGAGAACGACCAGGTCCGGGGCCGCCGCACTCAGCGCGGCCCACATTTCCCTGCCGTCCGCCACCGCCGTGACGCGGTAGCCGTTCTTCTGGAGATACTCGCGGAGCAGGCCGCGAATCTCCGCGTCATCATCAACGACCAGAATGTGATCCTGCTTCGCCATGACGGGTATATACCCCGGGGCGCGGCACCCGGGGCGGAAAATTGTAACGCAGTGTAACAACACCGGGCGTCGCAAGGCTGCGATACAAAATACCGTTTGCGTGACATGAGCCGGTTACAACCGGCTGGTTTAATGGGCCTCGCTGAGATCGCTCCGCTCGCCGCAACCAACGGGCGCAGCGGGGCTCGAAGTCACGAAACCCCAACCCTTGAAAGGAAACCGACCATGAAACGCTCGCACAAAATCGCAACTGGCATCGCCTTGTCCTTGACGCTCGGTCTTGCGGCTGCCGCCTACGCCCGGCAGGACGAGATGGGCGGCGGCATGGGGCCGCGCGCGAAGGATGGCGCGCAGCGCGGGATGATGGGGGGCATGGGCCCCGGCGCGATGGACCAGGGACGCGCGGGACAGGGCTCCGCCCACTCGCTCATGACGCCTGAAGAGCGGACGGCGCTGATGGAGAAGATGCACAACGCCGCCACCCCCGAGGAGCGCCAGAAGATTGCCGCCGCAAACCGTGCCGAAATGCAGAAACGCGCGCAGGAGCGCGGCATCACGCTGCGCGGGCATCACGGTCCGCGCGCGGGCGCCGCATCCCCGGCGCCGGCCACGACCGAGCAGGCCCGCTGACCGCCCCGAGGGGCGGGGAAACCCGCCCCTTGCAGCCCGGAAATGAGGTTTTCACTGCCTTTTTCTTCTGTTTTCGTGTAGGCAGTTTTGCATCAGGAGTTTGCCGGCCCTGAGTCCGGCAAACTCGGGGGCTAAATCGCACTTGACGTGGATCAAAGCCCGGCCCGCGGGCTTTCCATATAGTTGTGTCCTTTGATCAGGAGACCGCAGTGAGCCAATCCAGTCGCAGAAAGTTCCTTCTGACCGGCGCAGCGGTGCTGGGCGCAGCCGCCGTTGCCGGCGGCGCCACGTGGTGGTACCGCGCGCAACGCACGCCCGCGGGGACGGAACCCGGCGCCGGCGGCGCGGGCGCGTTTCCCAACGCGTTGCGCGTGCCCGGCGCGAGCGGCGTGCTCGGCGTGCTGGATGTTTCAGCGCCGTTCACCATCGCCGCGAAATCCGTGCAGTACGCCATTCTCGAAGGCAAGCCCGCCCCGTTGCTCGCCTATCAGGTCGAGCAAGCCGGCAATACCTGGATCAACCCCGTGTTCCGGGTACGCAGCGGCGCCACGGTTCGGGCCAGGCTGCAGAATGCGCTCGACGAGCCCACCATCATCCACTGGCACGGGTTCGAGAGTGACTGGCGCAACGACGGCCATCCGCTCTATCAGATCGGCGCCGGCGCAGCCTATGACTACGAGTTTTCGGTCCGGAACCGCGCCGGCACCTACTGGTACCACCCGCATCCCGACAAGCTCACTTCGAAGCAGGCGTACCTCGGTCTGGCGAGTTATTTCATCGTGGAGGATGACGAGGAGCTCGCGCTGCAGAAAGCGCTCGATCTCAAGCTCGGCGTGACCGACATCCCGCTCGTGATCCAGGACAAGAAATTCGACGCGCAGGGCCGGCTGGTGTACGCACCGAACGAAGAAGAGGAGGTGAACGGCTACATCGGCGATATCGTGCTCGTGAACCTCACGCCGTGGCCCTATTTCAACGCGGCGACGCGCCTCTACCGCTTCCGCATCCTGAACGGCTCTAACGCCCGTGCTTACCGCGTGGCTTTCGCGCAAGGCGGCCGCCCGCTCGAGTACATCGTGATCGGGACCGACGGCGGGCTGCTCGATCGGCCGTACTCCGTGAAGG
>DAIDBG010000065.1 GCA_027310225.1 bacterium
GGAGGCGGCGCTGGAAAAGGGCATGGCGCTCCTGGACCGCGTCGGGCTGCGCGCGCACGCGGACAAATTTCCCGGAAACCTCTCGGGCGGCCAGCAGCAGCGCGTGGCGATCGCGCGCGCTCTCGCCATGGACCCGATCGCGATGCTGTTCGACGAGCCGACCTCGGCACTCGACCCGGAAATGATCAACGAGGTGCTCGACGTGATGGTCGAGCTCGCGCAGGAAGGCATGACCATGATGGTGGTCACCCACGAGATGGGCTTCGCGCACCGCGTCGCGCACCGCGTGATCTTCATGGACCACGGCAAGATCGTCGAGGACGCGCCCAAGGACGAGTTCTTCGGCACGCCGCGCTCCGAGCGGGCGCAGCAGTTCCTCGCCAAGATCCTGCATCACTGATGCAGGAAGAAGTAACGCGGTGAGAGGTATTACGGGCGCGGGTCAATCGGCGTCTTCGGCGCCACGTTGAGCAGCGACTCGATGTAAGCGGCGGCGGAGAACAACGCGGCTTCGCCGCGCGGCCTGCCCACCACCTGCAACCCGACCGGCAATCCCGCGCGCGTAAAGCCGCACGGCAGGGACATCGCCGGGCACGCCGTCACCGTGACGGCACAGGTCAGGACCAGCCATCCCATGTAGCCCTCGTAGCGCACCCCCGCAACTTCCGTCGGATAGCGCAGACCGACGGCGAAGGGGGGACAGGTGACTGCCGGGCACAGCAGCAGATCGTATTCCTCGAAGAATTTCGCCGTGCGCCGGATCAGCTCGCCCTGCGCCGCCTCCGCCGCCACGATCTGCCCGGGCGCGAGGCGCAGCCCGAATTCGGTGTTTTCGACGATCTCCGGCTTCAGCCCGCCCGGGTAGCGCTCGAGGTTCGCCGCGTGGCGTGCAACGAACACTGCGCCGCGCAAGGTGAGAAAGGTGCGCTCCGCGTCCGAGAGGTCCGGGTGTGCTTCCTCCACCGCCACACCCTCGCCTGCGAGCCGGTCTGCCACGGCCCGGCACAGCGCCCGCACCTCGGGGTCCACCGCGCGCGCGACGCCGAGATCGGCGCTGAAGGCGACGCGCGCCGGCCGCTGCGGGCGCGACGCGGCCGCGGAAAAATCCGGGTGAGGTCCCCTCTGGGACAGCGGATCGTGGGGATGCCACCCGGCCTCGATGTCGAACAGGAGCGCGCAGTCGGCCACGGTGCGCGCCATCGGCCCCTCGACCGAAAGCGCGCTGAACGGCTGCTTCTGGATGCGCGCGATCATCCCGGCGCTGGGACGCAGCCCGACGATGGAGCAGAAACTCGCCGGCTGGCGCACGCTGCCGCCGAAGTCTCCGCCGGTGGCGAGCCACACCTGGCCGGCGGCGAGCGCGGCCGCGGAACCGCCGGAGGAGCCGCCCGGCGTCGTGCGCGTGTCCCACGGGTTCCGGGTGGCGCCGAAGACGTCGTTGAAAGAGTTTCCACCGGCCGCGAATTCCGGCAGGTTGGTCTTGCCGAGCACGACCGCGCCGTTGCCCTCCAGGCGCTGCACCACGATGTCGGATGATGGCGCGATGCGGTCCGCGTAGATGCGCGAGCCGGAAGTGCAGCGCACGCCGGCGACATCGGTATTGTCCTTGACTGCGATCGGCAGGCCGTGAAGGAAATGCGGCGGAAGGTTCGAGCGGTCGAGCTTCTCGAGGCGGGCGGCATGGGCGCGTGCCCGCTCCTCGCACAGGGTGACGATGGCGTTGATCCTCGGGTTGGTCTGCGCGATACGCTCGAGTGCCGCCTCGACGAGTTCCCGCGGCGACACCTCACGGCGCTTGAGCAGCTCCACTGTTTCCGTGGCGGAAAGCTTCCACAGTTCCTTCACGCGCGTCCCCAGAAAGTCAAAGGACAGATACTACTTCAGCCACGGGAGCGCTAGCAGCCTGTCGGACTTGGCGCGATCAACGGGCGGTGTGAATGCAGGGGTAGTCGCTCCCGGCTCCGGCTGAGCCGACAGGCTGTAATAGGGTATTTATTGATCGGAAACCGTCGCTCAGGTGGCCGGCATCCGATGCATCCGCTTCACATTATAGGCAAGGCACACCCAGTCCCCTTCTCCGGCGACGTGATCCACGCCGCGCAGCAGGAACTGGCGGAACTTCATCACCGACTTGATGATGCCGATCACCGGTT
>DAIDBG010000067.1 GCA_027310225.1 bacterium
CGCGTGGGTGGTGCAGACCCGGCGCGGCGAGGCCCAGCCGCGCAAGCCGGACGGCAGCGTCGCGTTGAGCGTGGACTTCGCCGGCCGCGCGCTGACGAAGCTGCCCGCAAGCGTCAAGCCGGAGGCCGTGCTGTGGATCGACGCCAACGGCCAGGTGCTCGAGCGCGGGCTCCAGCGCAATGCGGCGACGGGCGGCTGGCGCATGACGATGCGGCTGCGCCGTGTGGACGAGAAGAAGCCCGTCGAGATTCGCGCCTATCTGAAGGGCGGGAACGAGACCCTGTCGGAAACATGGAGCTACATTCTGCCTCCCGACTGACGCGCGGGCCCGACCGCTGGGCGCGCTGCGAGCGCTACCTCGAGCGGCTGCCGCTCACGCCCGAGCGCCGGCGCGAGTGGCTGGCGGCGCTGGGTCGCCGGGCCGACCCGCGCGCGGTGATGGCCGCGCTGCACCGGGCGCTCGCGGGCCGGGACGCGGCGGAGGATGACGCAGCTCACGCCTCGGTCCCGGGCCGCCTGGAGCTCGCGTGCGCCGCGGCGCAGCCCGGCGCGGCGCCGGTGATCGCCCGGGACCTGCACGGGCGCGCGCGCCTGGTCGCCACGCCCGCGCTCAACCGGACCTCGATGGCGCCGGCATCGTGGCCGCTGAACCCGGTGTTCCGGCTGTTCCGCTCGGTGAAGGACCGGGTCGTCCCGCCCCGCGGCCGGCTCGTGAGCCGCCGCAAGGGCGAAGGCGACGCGCAGCCCGAGCCGCGGGACGCGCGCCGCCGCTGGCACTGCGCTGGCTCCGTGCGCCGCGTGCTGCTGCTCACCCTGACGCTCGCCCAGACCTATCTCGCGACGTGGTTCATGACCGCCGTCCTGCCGTACCACGGCAGGCAGCCGCTCGAGATCGCCATCCTCGTCGTGTTCGCGATCCTGTTCTGCTGGATCTCGGCCGGCTTCTGGACGGCGGTGATGGGCTTCTTCCTCCTGCTCGCCGGCCGCGACCGCCACGCCATCTCGCGCACCGCGGCGGGCGATGCGCCGATTGACGAACGCGCACGCACTGCCGTAGTCATGCCGGTCTGCAACGAGGATGTGGCGCGGGTCTTCGCCGGACTGCGCGCCACCTACCGGTCCCTCGAGCGCACCGGCGAGCTCCGGCACTTCGACTTCTTCGTGCTGAGCGACAGCAGCGACCCGGACATTCGCATCGCCGAGAGCCACGCCTGGCTCGCCCTGTGCCGGGACGTCGGCGGGTTCGGGCGCGTGTTCTACCGCTGGCGCCGGCACCGCATCAAGCGCAAGAGCGGCAACGTCGCCGACTTCTGCCGCCGCTGGGGCAGCGATTACCGCTACATGGTGATCCTGGACGCCGACAGCGTGATGAGCGGCGACTGCCTCACACGCCTCACGCGCCTGATGGAGGCCAATCCCGACGCCGGCATCATCCAGACCGCGCCGCGCGCCGCGGGCCGCGACACTCTCCACGCGCGCATGCAGCAGTTCGCCAACCGCGTCTATGGGCCGCTGTTCACCGCCGGCCTGCATTTCTGGCAGCTCGGTGAGTCGCACTACTGGGGACACAACGCCATCATCCGCGTTGCGCCCTTCATCCGCCATTGCGCGCTCGGACGGCTGCCCGGCCGCGGCACGCTCTCGGGCGAGATCCTCTCGCACGACTTCGTCGAGGCGGCCCTGATGCGCCGCGCAGGATGGGCGGTGTGGATCGCCTACGACCTGCCCGGCAGCTACGAAGAGATGCCGCCCAACCTCGTGGATGAGCTCAAGCGCGACCGCCGCTGGTGCCAGGGCAACCTCATCAATTCGCGCCTGTTCTTCGCGGAAGGGCTGCACCCCGCGCACCGCGCGGTGTTCATGACCGGCGTCATGGCCTATCTGTCCGCGCCGTTGTGGTTCCTGTTCCTCGTGCTCTCCACGGCTCTCCTCGCGGTGCACACGTTGAGCCCGCCGCAGTACTTCGTCGAGCCCTACCAGCTCTTTCCGCTGTGGCCGGAATGGCGCCTCGAATGGGCGGTCAGCCTCTTCGGCGCGACCGCCACCCTGCTGTTCCTGCCGAAGGTCCTGGGCATCGTCCTGGTGATCGCGCGCGGCGCCCGGCGCTACGGCGGCCGCCTGCGGCTGGCGGCGAGCATGCTCGCCGAGCTCGCATTCTCGGCGCTGCTCGCGCCGATCCGCATGCTGTTTCACGCCCAGTTCGTCGTCGCCGCGCTCACGGGCTGGACGATCCAGTGGAAATCGCCGCCGCGCGCCGACGTCGAGACCGGCTGGCGCGAGGCGCTGCGGCGCCACGGCCTGCACACGCTGCTCGGCGTCGCCTGGGCCGGCGGCGTCTGGTGGCTCAACCCGTCGTTCCTGTGGTGGCTGCTGCCGGTCGTCGGCGCGCTGGCGCTGTCAATCCCGATCTCCGTTTATTCCAGCCGCGCCTCGCTGGGACGCCGCCTGCGCCGGGCGGGATGGTTCGTGATCCCCGAGGAATCGTGGCCGCCGAAGGAACTGCGCTGGACCCGGGAGGGCGCCCGGCGCACGCCGGCGCTCCCCGGATTCGTTGACGCCGTGGTTGATCCCACCGCGAACGCCGTGGCCTGCGCCTGCGGCACGGTGCGCCCGACGCAATCCGCCGCCGTGCGCGCCGAGCGCGCGCGGCTCACGCGCGATGCCCTGACCCTCGGCCCCGACGGGCTGTCCGCACCGGAAAAAATGACGCTGCTGAACGACCCCGTCGCGCTCGCGCGCCTGCATTTCGAGGTGTGGACCTCGGCCGCGGCGGCGCCGGCGTGGGAGGAGGCGCTCGCCGCGCGCCCCGCCTGACCCGCTCCGCACTCAAAGACAGGAAATAAGCTAGAACGCGCGCTCGCCGGGCGGCGGGGGCGTCCACTGATAAATCCAGGTCTCGGTCAGCGGCTGGCCGTTCGCGCGCAGGTAGAGGCGCAGGTTGACCGGCTCGACGCTGCCATCGGCCGGCTTGAGGTCGAACATGGCGCGGTAGCCGCGAATCGAATCGAGCGGCCGCGCGGACTCGATCTCGATCTGCCCGCTCGATGCCGTGATCACCGGTTCCACCCGGGTGCCCGCCCCGATCATGGCCAGGCCCGCGCCCGCGAAGTCCACCACGAAGCGCCAGGAGAAGTACTGGCGCTTGCGCCCGACGACGCCGCCGATACCGGTGCGCGTCGCCACCACCTGCGCGAGCGGCGTGCTGAACGGCATCGCCGATCCCCAATACAGGCGGTAGGCGAACAGCAGCTCGCGGCCGGGCACGGGCTTCGCTTCCGGGTTCCAGAACGCGACGATGTTGTCGAAGGTCTCGTCCGGCGTCGGCAGCTCCACGAGCTGGACCGAGCCCCTGCCCCAGCCGGACCGGGGCTCGACCCACACGCTCGGCCGCTGGTCGTAGAACACGCCGTCGTCCTGGTAGTGATCGAAATTGCGATCGCGCTGGAGCAGTCCGAAGCCGCGCGGATTCTCGTCGAGATAGGCGTTGAAGCGCCGCGACGCGGGATTGACGAGCGGCCGCCAGATCCACTCGCCGCGGCCGGTCCACATCGCCAGGCCGTCCGAATCGTGGATTTCCGGGCGCCAGTCGGCGGCCGCGCGGCGGTCGTTCTCGCCGTACTGGAACATGCTGGTGAGCGGCGCGACGCCCAGGCGCTCGATCTCCTTGCGCGGGTAGAGCGCGGCGTCCACTTCCATCACCAGCGTCGCGGCGGGAAAGATGTCGAAGCGGTAGGCGCCGGCGGCGCTCGGCGTATCCATCAGGGCATAGACCGTGAGCTTTCCGGAATCCCGCGCGGGCCGCTCCAGCCAGAACGCGTTGAACGCCGGGAATTCCTCGGCGCGGTCCATGCCAGAGTCGATCGCGAGGCCGCGCGCCGACTGCCCGTACTGCATCTCGCCGCCGACCGCCCGGAAGTAGCTCGCGCCGAGGAAGGCGACGATGTCGCGCTTGAGGTCCGTGTGAAAAACCACCTGCACGCCGGCGAAGCCGAGGTCCTTCGGCAGGCGCGCGCCCTCGAGGCCGCTCTTGCCATAGTCGAACATCGCGGGATCGTAGGCAATCTCCCGGGCCTCGCCGTCCACCACCTCGTACATCCGCACCGGGCTCGAGTAGTACAGGCCCAGATGGAAGAACCTCACCTGGAAGCGCAGGCGGTCCTGCGCCCACAGCGCGTGATCGGCGCGGTAGCGGATCGCCTGGAAGCGGTCCCAGTCGAGCTGCTTGACCTCGGCGGGGATGGGGCCCGCCGGGGCGCGATAGGGACCGGCGGCCAGCGCCCGCGCCATTCCTTTCAGGCGCGCATAGTCGAAGGGCTGCGGCTTGCCGATGGAGCCGAGGCCGGCCGCGGCGGCGGGCAGCGCCCCCGCCAGCCAGCCGGGACCGGACAGCCGCGACGCGCCGAGGGTGGCCAGGGTCTTCAGCAGGCTGCGTCGTCGCATGGCTACAGTTTGCGACCCCCGTCCGGGCCGCCGGATTGAGACGAACGTTGGACCGGGCCGGCGCGGAAACGTGCCTGAATTGCGGGGTATCGCGCTGCGGTTGCGCGAGACCCGGGGAACGTGACTGGTGACTAGCTGGAGGTGTCGAGTGCCGCCCGCCTTCCGCGCTCGGGATCCAGTCCGGCAAGGATCGCCATGCCGATGACGAAGTAGAGTCCGGTCACGAGCAGCGCCAGCCGATGGTCGCCTCGCGTGATCCAGGTGACCGCCCCGTAAGTGACCGGCCCGAAGATGGAGGACAGTTTCACCGCCAGCCCCCACAGCCCGAAGAATTCCGCGGTGCGCGCCGGGGGGCTCAGGTAGCCGACCAGTGCGCGCCCGGCGGACTGGCTGGAGCCGAGGCACAGGCCGACCAGGTTGGCGGCGAACCAGAACAGCAGCGGTCCCTCCGCCGCCCAGGCGAGCACCACCGTCAGCATCCATCCGGCGAGCGTCACCGCCAGCGTGCGCACGTGGCCGAGCCGGTCCTGCACCTGGCCGAAGCCGAATGCGCCCACCGCGGCGGTTATATTCACCATCAGGATCAGGATGAGCGTATCGCGCGTGGTGAAGCCCATCACCTCCTGCGCGTACACCGCAGCGAGCACGATCACGGCCTGGATGCCCGCCTGGTAGAACACCAGGCACAGCAGGAAACGCGCGAGGTCGCGAAACCGCCGTGCGTGGCGGATCGTTTCGATGACCCGTGCCAGTGCCTCTTTAACGACGCCGCCCGCCATCGCGACCGGCGCCGCACGCTCGCGCAGAAACAGGAAGGTGGGCAGGCTCGCGAGCGCGAACAGGGCAGCCGTGATGAGCATGGTGGCCGGGACGAACTCGACCGCAGCGGCTCCGCGCGCCTGGGCGTAGCTGACGTAGGCGAGGGACGCCCCCAATGCGACCAGGCCGCCGATATAGCCCAGGCTCCAGCCCCAGCCCGACACCTTCCCCATCGCCTCGCCGCGCGCGAGTTCCGGCAGGAAGGCCGCGACCAGATTTTCGCCCGTCCCGAAGAAGAAATTGGACAGCACGATGAGCGCAACGCCGAGGGCGAGGTCGCCGCGTCCCACCAGCGCGAGCCCCGCGGTGAACAGCACGCTGCCGGCAGTCGTGACGAGGAGCAGCCGCTTCTTCGCGGCGTGCGCATCGGCGTAGGCGCCGATCAGCGGCGCGGTGAGCACGATCAGCGCGTAGGAAACCGCAAGCGCCGCGGTCCAGGCAAACGTCGCCCACGGCGCGCCGCCCGCGATCTCGGTGACGAAGTAGGCGTTGAACACCGCGGTGATGACGACCGTCGTGTAGCCGGAATTGGCGAAGTCGTACATCGCCCAAGAAAAAACCTCGCGCCCCTCCACTCCAGGCGCGAGGTTTTTTCTTAATTGAGACTTTTCATCAAGAATCTGCAGCTCCCCGAATCCGGTCCATCTTAGTCCAACACCCGAACCGGCACAAAAGCTTCACCGCGCTCTATCTCATCATTGCCGGCGTTCTCGGCCTGCTCGCGCCGAATCTTTAACCCCCTCCCAGCCCTCCCCCTTGATAAGGGGGAGGGTTAGGAGAGTCACATTGCAGTCCGGACGTGCGAAAGCCATTCCCTCCCCCTTGATAAGGGGGAGGGCCAGGGTGGGGGTCAGATCACCCCGCGCCGCTTCAGCTCCTGCTGCTGCTCCTTGCCGTAGCCGAGCGCCGAGAGCACCTCCGACGTGTGCTCGCCGAGCCGCGGCCCGACCCATCGCGTCTGCCCGGGCGTATCCGACATTTTCGGCACGATGCCCGGCAGCCTGAGGGAGCTTCCGTCCTCGAGCGTGAATTGCTGAATCATCGCGCGCGCCGCGTAATGCGGATCGCGCGCGATGTCGGCGACGTCGTAGATCTTGCCGCTCGGCACTTCGGCCTTCTCCAGAACCGCCAGCACGTGATCGAGTCCATGGGCGCCGACCCAGTCGCTGATGACCTTCTCGATCTCGTCGGTCCGCGCCACCCGCCCGTCATTGTGGGCGAGCGCGGGATCCTCGGCCAGGTCGGCGCGCCCGATGGCTTTCATCATGCGCTTGAAGATGGAATCGGCGTTGGCGCCGATCACCACGTACTTGCCGTCGCGCGTGACGTAGGTGTTCGAGGGCACGATGCCCGGCAGCGAGGCGCCGCTTCTCTCGCGCACGAAGCCGAACATGTCGTACTCGGGCAGCACGCTCTCCATCATGTTGAACACCGCCTCGTAGAGCGCGACATCCACGACCTGCCCGCGCCCGCCGTTCACGTTCCGGTGGTGCAGGGCCGTGAGCGCGCCGATCACCCCGTGCAGCGCCGCGATGGAGTCTCCGATCGAGACGCCAACCCGCACCGGCGGCCGGTCGGGATAGCCCGTGACGTAGCGCAGCCCGCCCATGGATTCCGCGATCGCGCCGAATCCCGGCCGGTCGCGGTAGGGCCCACTCTGCCCGAAGCCGGAGAGGCGCACCATGATCAGGCCGGGGTTGATCTTCGAGAGGGGCTCCCAGCCGAGGCCCCATTTCTCCATGGCCCCGGGCCGGAAGTTCTCGACCACGATGTCAGCGTCGCGCGCGAGCCGGCGCACGATTTCCTGCCCCTCTGGCGTTCGCAGGTCGAGCGTCACCGATTTCTTGTTGCGCGCCTGCGCGTACCACCACAGCGAGGTGCCGTGGTGGAGCTTGCGCCACTTTCTCAGCGGATCGCCGCCGTCGGGCGACTCGATCTTGATGACCTCGGCGCCGAACTCGGCGAGCATGCGCGCGCAGAACGGCCCGGCGATCAGCGTGCCCAGCTCGATCACCTTGATGCCCTGCAGGGGAAAGGGTCCGGCTTCGCTCATGATTTTTTCGGCAGCTTAACCCAGGGATGATTGACGACTATCGTCTCACAGCGACTGATCACGATACCCGCCGAAAATTAAAATGTCGGGCCAGAACGACAAAAAAACCCGCTACCGCTCAGGTAGATGACGCTGTCCTAATCTGGACCGTCGTCTTGCGGCGACAATCCGCCTTCCGGAATCACTCCGCCTTCCCATGACAACCGAATGATTTATAGCAAGAAACACCAGCTGGCACGGCCTGTGCTCCATTCTGCTCAGGACAAGATGCAGGATGCGGACGATGGATATCGGCCGCCGCATGAAATAGTTCCTCCGAGCAGGGTTCCATCCCTCCCCTGTTTTCCCCGGCGCAAGCCGGGGTTTTTTTGTACCGAGCGGTGCGCATTAGCTCCGATTTGGCGGCTGATTTCTACCTGCAAATACGATCCATCAGCCGCCGCAGGAACGCTTCACACTTCGCGACCTGGTCGAGGGTGACGTACTCGTCCGGCTTGTGCGCCTGCTCGATCGAGCCGGGGCCGCACACCACCGTCGGGATGCCGGCGCAGTGATACCGCGAGGCCTCGGTGCCGAAAGAAACCTTGCCGATCTCGCCGCTGCCGGAGAGCTCCTGCACCAGCGCCACCACCTCGGCTTCCGGCGCGGTGTCGAGCACCGGGATCTCGGACAGCGGCTCGATGACGAATCCGGCGGCCGGGTCCACGGCGCGCATCTCGGGCTCGAGCCTGCTTTTCACGAAGCCGCTGAACTCGTCGAGCAGGCGCCCGGGATCGTCGCCGGGCAGGTGGCGGAACTCGAAATCGAACGAGCACTCGTGCGGGATCACGTTGAGCGCCGTGCCGCCGCGGATCACGCCGGCGTGCACCGTGGTGTGCGCGACGTCGAAGCTCCTGTCAAACGGGCCGTGGTCGCGGTGGCGGCGCGCCATGCTCCTGAGAAACGCCACCGCTTCCGCCGCGTACTCCACGGCGTTCACCCCGCGCGGCGCGTACGCCGAGTGGCCGGCCAGGCCGCGCACCGTGCAGCGGTAGCCGCGCTTTCCCTTGTGCGCGATGACGGGCCGCATCCCGGTGGGCTCGCCTACGATGCATGCGCGCGGGCGTATCCCCGCGCGCATCAGGTCGGCGATGAGACGGCCCACACCCAGACAGCCGACTTCTTCGTCATAGGAGAACGCGAGGTGGAGCGGCGTCTTGAGCCCGCGCCTCACGAATTCCGGCGCCAGCGCCAGGGCGCACGCGATGAAGCTCTTCATGTCCGCGGCGCCGCGACCGTAGAGCCTGCCGTCTTTCTCGACCACCGCGAAGGGATCGGCGTCCCACGCCTGCCCTTCCACCGGCACCACGTCGGTGTGGCCCGAGAGCACGACGCCCGGCTCGCCGCGCGGGCCGAGCGTGGCGAACAGGTTGGCCTTGCGCTTCGCGTCGTCGTGGGTGAGCCGGATTTCCGCGCCGTACGGCGCGAGCGTGTCGCGGACGAAGTGGATCAGATCGAGATTCGAGTCGCGGCTCACCGTCGGAAAGGCAACCAGCTTGCGGATCATCTCGAGGCTGGCCGGCGCCGCGGATTGCGCTGCATTCATGGCTGCGCGCACTCCGTGAAAATCGCAGAATAGGGGGAGCACCACACGCTGTCAATCGGCGCGCGCTCGCACCGCACCGATTTACGCTATGCTTGATGCCGCCTTCGCCGCAGCAGAAAGGGAATGCCGATGAAGCGCTTCGCCGTTGCCCTCGCCGCGGCGTCCGCGCTCAATGCCGGTGCCGCCGAACTGCGCATCGGATTGAGCGCGGACGTCACGACCTTCGACCCCCACTTCGTCGCCGTGCAGCCCAATCTCACGGCGCAGCAGCATGTTTTCGACGCGCTGGTCAGCACCGACGAAAGGACGCGACCGGTGCCTGGCATCGCCACCTGGCGCAACCCCGATCCGCTGACGTGGGAGTTCACGCTGCGCAAGGGCGTGAAGTTCCACGACGGTTCGGAGCTCACCACCGAGGACGTCGTGTTCTCCCTCGAGCGCCCGCTCGGCATTACCGGCAGCCCCGGCGGCTTCGCGGCCTACGTCCGCTCGATTGTCGCGAAGGAGATCGTGGACCGCTACACGGTGCGGCTGAAGACCGCCGCACCCTACGGGGCGCTGCTCCAGGACCTCGCGGAAGTGATGATCGTCTCGAAGAAAGCGGCGGCGAAGGCGACCAGTGAGGACTTCGACCGGGGCAAGGCGGCGGTCGGCACCGGCCCGTACAAGCTCGTGCGCTTCGCCCGCGGCGACCGCATCGAGCTCGTCCGCAACGAGGAATACTGGGGCGGAAGGCTTCCCTGGGACAAGGTGACGCTCCTGATCCTGCCGAGCGACCCGGTGCGCACCGCCGCGCTGCTCTCCGGCCAGGTTGACGCCATCGAGAACGTCCCCACCGCGGACATCGCGAAGCTGCGGCGCAATCCCGACCTGCGGCTGGAGCAGGCCGTCTCGTGGCGCACCATTTTTCTCCATATGGACCAAGCCCGCGACCGGCCGCCGGGGGTTTCGGCCAAGTCCGGCAAGCCGCTCGACAGCAATCCGTTCAAGGATGTGCGGGTGCGGCGCGCGCTGTCCAAGGC